>NZ_JAHCDI010000002.1 GCF_019697375.1 Micromonospora tarapacensis
GTCCTCCCCACGCACGTGGGGGTGCTCCGTCGTCGTCCTCGTCGGACTCCAGCACCACGGTGTCCTCCCCACGCACGTGGGGGGTGCTCCGTTCCGTTCTGGGCGACGAACTGACCACCACCCGTCCTCCCCACGCACGTGGGGGTGCTCCGGAGAGAGCTATGACGCCGGACCAGCACCGGGAGTCCTCCCCACGCACGTGGGGGTGCTCCGTCGTCGTCCTCGTCGGACTCCAGCACCACGGTGTCCTCCCCACGCACGTGGGGGTGCTCCGTCGTAGCCGCCCACCCACGTCGTGGCGTCGACGTCCTCCCCACGCACGTGGGGGTGCTCCGGGCTTCCCGCAGGTGGCGCAGGGCTTGATGCGGTCCTCCCCACGCACGTGGGGGTGCTCCGGTGGTGGCGGACACGCCGCCTCGGGTGGTGCGGTCCTCCCCACGCACGTGGGGGTGCTCCTTCACGCAGCCGTTCGCGCACCACGGAGTGGAAGTCCTCCCCACGCACGTGGGGGTGCTCCCAGGTGGGACAGCTGCACGACGGCCGCCCAGGTGTCCTCCCCACGCACGTGGGGGTGCTCCGCGGTCGTGTGGGAGGAGCCGCCGCCCGCCCACGTCCTCCCCACGCACGTGGGGGTGCTCCGTGACGATGCGGGCGGCCGGGCGGCCTCGTCGCGTCCTCCCCACGCACGTGGGGGTGCTCCGATCGGCGCCAACGGCCGGACCACACGAGGCGGGTCCTCCCCACGCACGTGGGGGTGCTCCGACGTGCAAGCACTTCGTTGTCGACTTCCCCGAGTCCTCCCCACGCAGGTGGGGGTGCTCCGGCCGATGCGGCGATCAAGCTGTACACGGCGCCGTCCTCCCCACGCACGTGGGGGTGCTCCTTGGTGGGGGCTCGGTTCAGATACCAGCCCATCGTCCTCCCCACGCACGTGGGGGTGCTCCGGCGGTCGGCTTCGGGAAGGTCTACGGAGGTGGGTCCTCCCCACGCACGTGGGGGTGCTCCGGTCTACGAGCAGGGACGCGCGCAACTCTCGAAGTCCTCCCCGCGTACGTGGGGTGCTCCGCCTGGCGCGCTGCCGGCCAGCGAGCCCGCCGCGTCCTCCCCACGCACGTGGGGCCTCCGTCGACGTGTTCCAGCTGCAGTCCCCAGATCTCGTCCTCCCCACGCACGTGG
>NZ_JAHCDI010000003.1:900000-1091252 GCF_019697375.1 Micromonospora tarapacensis
ATCTGTGGCTCCCAGATCACCTGCCACTGGTCGTCGCGGCCCTGGGCCAGCCGCACCGGCCGGTCGTACCCCCAGGTCGTCTCGTCCGGTAGCGCCCACTCCACCCGGATCGTGGCGGTCGCGGTGTTCTGGACCACCTCGGGGTCACCCTGCCGGGTCAGCCTGGGCGGTGTGCCGGCCAGCTCGCCGGACAGATCCTTGATCTCCCGCGCCACGTCGGCGGCGGCGATCTTCGCGCCGGTCGGGTCGACGAAGCCGACCGACTGCAGGTCGCCCGAGCGCCAGCCGGCCAGGAAGGCGTCCACGCTGCGCTGCGGCCCGTCCTCGCCCGAGCAGGCGACCAGGCCGGCTGCGGCGATCAGGCAGGCGGCGACGGTGGCGATTGGTGACCTGGCGTGGCCGTATCGGTGCGGACGGTGCATGGGGGTGCTTTCCTCCTGGTCGGGCTGCCCTGCACGCTAGTACGCCGAGCCGCTCGGCACTGTCCCGCGCCGGGCCGACCGGGCGAAAGACGGTCCCGTGACGGTGTGATGAACAACATCAGGCTGGGTACTCCGGACCCGGCCGAACCTCGTACCGCAACGGGGGAAAGGACGGCGTCGGAGATCCGGACGTCCGGCCGGTGGTCCGCCGACGGAGGAACTGGTCGGTCGGCCTAGGCTGGCGGCAGAGTGACCCACAGCGTTGTGGGTCGAGGGGAGTGGCACCGATGGACCGGCGTCCGGCGATCAAACCGGGACCCGACCTCCGGCAGACTGACGACGGCCGGGACGACAGCTTCGACACGGCGACCGACGGGGACGGGCTCGACACGGGGGTGACCGGGATGACCGGTTCGAGTATCGACACCCTCTACGACCTGGGTCTGCCGCCGGAGGCGCTGGCGGACGACGTGGAGGACGCCGAACTCGACGAGCCGGTGCCCAACGCCGAGCGCCTGGTGGCCCAGGCGGTCGCGCTGGCCGGCGACGACCACGACGTGGCGACCCTGGTGGGCCGGTTCTGGCGGTTCGCGCCGGACGAGGAGCTGATCGGGTTCACCGCCGAGGAGATGCTCGACGCCGCCCGCGCGCATCGCGAACTCGCCCGGCAGCGGGTACCGGGTGAGTTGAAGCTGCGGATCCACTCACCCGACGCGGAGCAGCATCACAGCGTCGTCGAGATCGTCACCGATGACATGCCGTTCCTGGTCGACTCGGTGACCGCCCTGCTCAACACCCACCACCTGGACGTGCACCTGCTGGTGCACCCGCTGGTCGTGGTGCGCCGGGAGCCGTTGGGCCGGCTGGTCGAGGTCGCCGCCGACGTGGAACCGGACGACGCGATCTCCGGCGACCTGGTCGAGAGCTGGATGCGGATCGAGATCGACCCGGTCCGCGCCCCGGAGGAGCGCGACAAGCTGCGCCGCGAGTTGCAGCGGGTGCTCACCGACGTGCGGGAGGCCGTCGAGGACTGGCCGAAGATGCGCCAGCGGGCGCTGGCCCTCGCCGAGGAACTCGCCGCCGCGCGGACCAGCGACAACCGTCCGCCGGTGCCGGAGAAGGACATCACCGACTCGGTGGAGCTGCTGCGCTGGCTGGCCCACGACCACTTCACCTTCCTCGGCTACCGGGAGTACCGTCTCCTGCCGGACTCGGCCCAGGGCGGCCCCGCCCTGGAGGCGGTGCTCGGCACCGGGCTCGGCATCCTGCGGCAGGACTCACCGGAGGCCCGCGCCCTGTCGTCGATGACGCCGGAGGCGCACGAGAAGGTCACCGAGAAGCGCCTGCTGATCATCACGAAGGCGAACTCGCGGGCCACCGTGCACCGCTCGGCGTACCTCGACTACATCGGTTTCAAGATCTTCGACGGCAACGGCGAGGTGGTGGGCGAGCGGCGGTTCCTGGGGCTGTTCTCCACCGCCGCGTACCGGACCAGCGTCCAGGAGCTTCCGGTGGTCCGGCGCAAGGTCGCCGAGGTGCTGGACCGTTCCGGGCTGAGCCTGCGCAGCCACTCCGGCAAGGATCTGATGCAGATCCTGGAGACCTACCCGCGCGACGAGCTGTTCCAGATCAAGACCGACGACCTCTACCACGCGGTCATCGGTGTGCTGCGGATGGCCGGTCGCCGGCAGCTGCGGGTGTTCCTGCGCCGGGACGCATACGGGCGGTTCATCTCCTGCCTGATCTACCTGCCCCGGGACCGCTTCACCACCCAGAACCGGCTGCGCATGCAGGACATCCTGCTGCGCGAGCTGAACGGTGTCGGGGTGGACTACACCACCCGGGTGACCGAGTCGATGCTGGCGCGGGTGCACTTCATCGTCCGCACCGACCCGACCAGCCCACCCGGCGACATCGACGCCGACCTGCTCGCCGAGGAACTGGCCGACGCCACCCGGCTGTGGGACGACGACTA
Organism: Micromonospora tarapacensis; assembly: GCF_019697375.1. Taxonomy (NCBI): domain Bacteria; kingdom Bacillati; phylum Actinomycetota; class Actinomycetes; order Micromonosporales; family Micromonosporaceae; genus Micromonospora; species Micromonospora tarapacensis. The sequence continues at coordinate 902,398 of NZ_JAHCDI010000003.1, forward strand.
CCGGCTGGTGCTGGAGCGCAAGCTCGGCGACGAGCAGGCCAAGCACCTCTTCGGCCGGTACGCCGACGCGTTCCCGGAGGGCTACAAGGACGGGCACACGCCGTACGAGGCGATGAAGGACCTGGCCAAGCTGGAGCTGCTGGAGGAGCCCGGCCAGCTGGAGATGCACCTGTTCCGCAAGCAGCAGGCACCCCGCCCCGCCGATCGGGTGGCGGACCTCGACGAGTCGATGGACGTCCGGTTCAAGGTCTACCGCTACGGCGAGCCGATGATGCTCTCGGCGGTGCTGCCCGTGTTGCACTCGCTCGGTGTGAAGGTGGTCGACGAGCACCCGTACGAGGTGGAACGTCTCGACGGCCGGATCTGGCTGTACGACTTCGGGCTGCGTCTGCCCGAGGGGCACCAGCAGTTGGCCGAGGTGCGCCCGCACGTGGAGAACGCCTTCGCGGCGGCCTGGCGGGGCGAGGCCGAGGTGGACGGCTTCAACGAGCTGGTGCTGCGCGGCGGGCTCACCTGGCGTCAGGTGGTGGTGCTGCGGGCGTACGCGAAGTACCTGCGCCAGACGGGGACCGTGTTCTCCCAGGACTACATGGAGTCGACCTTCATCGCCTATCCGGGCGTCGCCACGCTGCTGGTGCAGCTCTTCGAGGCGCGGTTCGAGCCCGGCCGGCTCACCACCGAGCAGCGGCAGCACCGCAGCGCGGAGCTGGTGACGGAGATCCGGGCCGCGCTCGACGACGTGGCCAGCCTCGACCAGGACCGGATCCTGCGGTCGTACCTGAACCTGATCCAGGCCACCCTGCGGACCAGCTTCTACCAGAAGCCGGTCGGTGGACGACCCAAGCCGTACGTGGCGTTCAAGCTCGATCCGCAGGCGATTCCCGAGCTGCCCGCACCGCGGCCGAAGTTCGAGATCTTCGTGTACTCGCCACGCTTCGAGGGCGTACACCTGCGGTTCGGGCCGGTGGCCCGGGGTGGCCTGCGCTGGTCGGACCGGCGGGAGGACTTCCGCACCGAGGTGCTCGGCCTGGTCAAGGCGCAGATGGTGAAGAACGCCGTGATCGTGCCGGTCGGTGCCAAGGGTGGCTTCGTGCTCAAGCGGAAGCCGGGCGACCGGGACGAGGCCGTCGTCTGCTACAAGGAGTTCATCTCGGCGCTGCTGGACGTGACCGACAACATCGTGGCCGGTGAGATCGTGCCGCCCGAGGACGTGGTGCGGCACGACGGTGACGACCCGTACCTGGTGGTGGCGGCGGACAAGGGCACCGCCACGTTCTCCGACATCGCCAACGAGATCTCCGTCGCGCACAGCTTCTGGCTGGGTGACGCCTTCGCCTCCGGCGGTTCGGCGGGCTACGACCACAAGAAGATGGGCATCACCGCCCGGGGGGCCTGGGAGTCGGTCAAGCGGCACTTCCGCGAGCTGGGCCACGACACCCAGAGCCAGGACTTCACCGTGGTCGGCGTCGGCGACATGTCCGGTGACGTGTTCGGCAACGGCATGCTGCTGTCGGAGCACATCCGGCTGGTGGCCGCCTTCGACCACCGGCACATCTTCCTGGACCCGGACCCGGACGCGGCCAGCTCGTACACCGAACGGAAACGGGTGTTCGAGATGTCCCGCTCGACCTGGGAGGACTACGACGCCGAGCTGATCTCCGCCGGTGGTGGGATCTATCCGCGTACGGCGAAGTCCGTGCCGGTGTCACCGCAGGTCCGTGCCGTGCTCGGGCTGAACGACGACGTCGAGCAGCTGAGCCCGCAGGAGTTGATGAAGGCGATCCTCACCGCGCCGGTCGACCTGTTCTGGAACGGCGGCATCGGCACCTACGTCAAGGCCGCCAGCCAGACCAACGCCGAGGTGGGTGACAAGTCCAACGACGCGATCCGGGTGGACGGCCGCAGCATGCGCTGCCGGGTGGTCGGTGAGGGCGGCAACCTCGGCTTCACCCAGCACGGCCGGATCGAGTACGCCCAGGCGGGCGGCCGGATGTACACCGACTTCATCGACAACGCCGCCGGAGTGGACTGCTCCGACCACGAGGTGAACATCAAGATCCTGCTGAACACCGCGGTGGCCGATGGTGAACTGACCGTTCCCGAACGGGACGAACTGCTCGCCCGGATGACCGACGAGGTCGCCGAGCTGGTGTTGCGGGACAACTACGACCAGGCCCGTGCGATCAACAACTCCCAGGCGCAGGCCACCTCGCTGGTGCCGGTGCACCGACGGATGATCACGGACCTGGAGCGTTCCGGAACGCTGGACCGGGCGCTGGAGGCGCTGCCGCCGGACGAGGAACTGGCGATCCGGGCCGAGTCCGGCCTGACCGCGCCGGAGTTCGCGGTGCTGCTCGCGTACGTGAAGATCGCCTTGGAGAAGGAGATCCTCACCGACGGGCTGGCCGACGAGGAGTGGACCAACGAGGTGCTGGTCAAGTACTTCCCGACGCCGATGCGGGAGCGGTTCGCCGACCGGATGGGCCGGCACCGGCTACGCCGCGACATCGTGACAACGGTGCTGGTCAACGAGGCGATCAACCGGGGTGGCATCTCGTTCGTCTTCCGGGTGGTGGAGGAGACCGCCGCGTCGGCGGCCGACGTGATCCGGGCGTACGTGGTGGTCCGGGAGGTGTTCGGGCTGCGCGAGCTGTGGGCCGAGGTCGAGGCGCTGGACAGCCGGATCGATCCGGAGTTGCAGACCAGCGTCTACCTGGACACTCGGCGGCTGCTCGACCGGGCGGTGCGCTGGCTGGTGACCAACCGTCGCTCACCGATCGACGTGCCGGCGGAGATCGCCCGGCTGCGCGACGGGGTGGCCCACCTGCTGCCGGAACTGGAGACGTTGTTCTACGGCCGTGAGCGGGAGGCCATCGCGGCGCACATCGACTCGATGACCGCGCGGGGCGTGCCGCGCGAACTGGCCGAGCGGAGCACCCGCCTGATGTACAGCTTCGGCCTGCTGGACGTGGTGGAGACCGCCGCGGGTACCAAGCGGCAGGTGAGCGAGGTGGCCTCGATCTACTTCGTGCTCTCCGACCGGTTCCGGGTGGACTCGCTGCTGTCGAAGATCTCGTTGCTGCCCCGCGAGGACCGGTGGCAGACCCTCGCCCGGATGGCGCTGCGTTACGACCTGTACGCCGCGCTCGCCGCGCTCACGGCGGAGGTGCTCGACTCCACGCCGGGGGATCTCCCGCCGCACGAGCGGGTGCAGCAGTGGGAGCAGTCGAACGCCACCTCCATCCACCGGGCCGAACGGGCGATGGGCGAGTTCGACGAGTCACGGGCGGACCTGGCGGCCCTGTCGGTGCTGCTGCGCCAGATCCGGACCCTGGTCCGCACCTCCGCCGCGAGCTGACCGCAGCCGCCCACCGCGTGGCCCGGCGGTGTCGATGCCGGGCCACGCGGGTCGTGGTGGGTCAGGCCACCATCGTGGGTCAGGCCACCATCGAGGCGAAGACGATCACGTTGTCCGGGTAGTCGCCGGTTGCCTCGTCGAACTGCCCACCGCAGGTGACCACCCGCAACCCGGGTCGATCGCTGGGGCCGTACACCCGTTCGGTGGGAAAGGCGTCCTTCGGGTACGAGGCCACCGAGTCGACCCGGAAGGCGGCTGCCCGGCCGTCGGCACGGCTGACGGTGATGGTGTCGCCGGCCTGCAGGGCGCCGAGGGAGAAGAAGACGGCGGGACCGATCGCGGCCGAGTCCACATGCCCCACGATGACCGCGTTGCCCGGCTCGCCCGGGCTCGGACCGGGCTCGTACCAGCCGGCGAGCAGCGCCTGTTCCAGCGGGGGAACCTCGACCGTGCCGTCCGCGTTGGTGCCCAGCGCCATGATGTCCGCGGCGACGCCGATGCGAGGGATGTCGATCGTGGTGGGTGCGGAGCGGGGCAGGCCCGCCGGACCCGGTTCCGCACCATCGAGGTCGGCGTCCGCGAAGGGGGCGGTCGGGGCCGGATCGGGCGTGCCCACCCGCGCCAGGGGCTGCGGTGGACGGACCGCCCCGCCGGTCTTCAGCGAGGCGCCGATCAGCCCGGAACCGACCATGGCGAGCAGGACGACGACGGCGGCGCCGACGGCGCGCCCCGGTCTACCGTGGCGGCCGTCGGCCCCTCTCACCGTCGCGTCAGGCCGCGAACTCATCGGCCCTGCGGCGGCGCATCAGCACGAGGCCACCGAGGGTGGCCGCGCCGACCAGGCTCGCCCCGGCGGTGGCCAGGCCACGGTCGGCGCCGGTGGCCGGGCCGCCGTCACCACCGTCGACCCCGCCGTTCGGCAGGACGACCAGCTCACCCTCGCCGCAGGAGCCCTTCAGCTCGTACGTGCCGGGCTTGGCGTCCTCGGCGACGAGGGCCTCGCCGTAGTAGACGAAGTCCTTCTTGTGCTCCCAGCGGTCCTCCGAGCCGTACTCGCCGGACTCCTCGCCGGTCCACTCGCGCTCGCCCGACCAGCCGCCGGCGTCCGAGCCGTTCTCCTCGTAGCCCTTCCACTCGCTCTCGGACTCCTCGCCGGTCCACTCGCGCTTGTCGCCCTCGTGGCCCTTCCACTCGCTCTCGGACTCCTCGCCGGTCCACTCGCGCTTGTCGCCCTCGTGGTCCTTCGACTCGCGCTTGTCGCGCTCGTGGTCCTTCTTCTCACGGCCACCTTCGGCGTCCTGGCCGTGCTCCTCGCCCTTCCAGTCGCGGCTGGCGTCGTCGGCCATGTCGTCGGCGGCCGCGCCGCCCCCGGCACCGTTGGGGGCCGACCGCGGCGCCGATTCGTGCGCCTCCGGCCGGTCGCCGCCCTGCCAGTCCTCGCCGTTTTCGGCGTCCTTGCTGTCCTTGCCGTCCTTGCTGTCCTTGCCGTCCTTGCTGTCCTGCCAGTCCTTGCCGTCCTCGTAGGAGCCGTCCTCCTCGGCCCAACTCCCGCGGTCGTCGCCCCGGTCCGCACCCTTGTGTGCCGGCTTGAGTTCGACCTTGCCGGTGACCTTGGACCAGACGAAGGCTTCCTCCTGCGGCTCGGCGCAGATCTGCACCAGCTTCACCTCGTCGCCGGCCTTGACGGCGTGTGGCTTGGCGAAGACCTTGCCCTCTTCCTCGTGTGGGTGGCCGTCGGCGAGCGCGACCGACGGCGCGAACGCCAGCAGGGAAGCGCCGCCCAGGGCAGCACCCGCAACGACCTTCCCCAGCATCTTCTTAGCCATGACCTGTGTCACTCCATCCCTGGTTGTCCTGCGGCCGGCAACAACCGAGCCAGAACCGACGTTAGACCGTTTCATGACTTATGCAGGGAAAAATTCGTGTTCTGCCATTAGTTCGATTTGCGGGATCACGGGGCCACTTGACGGGCCCGTGCCGACCTGTCGGGGATAGGGTTGGGCGGGCGCTGTGCCGCTTTGGCTCGTGGACTGCTGGGCGAGGCAAGGCGGTATGGGGTGTTTGTCCGATAGGGTTTCGAAAATATCGAACCATTGCCATGGAAGCGCTCCCATGCAAGAATCGCAGCACGCGGTTGGGAGCCACACCGCACAGGCAGGGTGTCGAGGGCAGCCGGTTCACCGGACGACCACCTGGCCGCCGACCGGCCTGCCGGTCGTCGCACCACCACCAACGCCCGTCCGGGTCGGGCGCTCCCGAAGAATCCCGTTGGCACCGGCGGTCGTCCATGCAGGGCGCCCTCGGGCCACGTGCCGGGCCGTACGCGGATCCGGTCTCGCCCAAGGAGATCAGTGGCATGAATCTGTGGAGAAGGCTGTCCGGCCGACGCCGGGCCGTCGCGCTGGCTGGCGCGAGCGCGCTGGTCGCGGGCGGTTTGGTGACGCTTCCGGTCACCGCGGCGCACGCAGCGACGCAATGCGACGTCGCCTACACGACCAACGACTGGCCGGGCGGCTTCACCGCCAACATCATCATTCGGAACATCGGCGACCCGCTCAACGGGTGGACGCTCGGCTTCACCTTCCCCGACGCCAACCAGCGCGTCACGCAGGGCTGGTCGGCCCGATGGAGCCAGTCGGGCCGCAACGTCACCGCGCAGAACGAGTCGTGGAACGGGTCGCTGGCTACCGGCGGTAGCGCCAACATCGGCTTCAACGGCTCGTGGAGCGGCAGCAACCCGCGGCCGACCTCCTTCACGGTCAACGGGGTGACCTGCAACGGCGGCACGCCGCCGCCGACCACGCCGCCGCCCACGACGCCGCCGACGACCACGCCGCCGCCCACGACGCCGCCGCCGACCACGCCGCCGCCCACGACGCCGCCGCCGACCACGCCGCCGCCCGGCAACAAGGTGGACAACCCGTACGTGAACGCCCAGGGCTACGTGAACCCGGAGTGGAAGGCGAAGGCCGAGTCGGTCAGCGGTGGTAGCCGTATCTCGGACACTCCGACCGGGGTGTGGCTGGACCGGATCGCGGCGATCGAGGGCACCGAGGACAGCCAGTCCAACGGCCCGATGGGCCTGCGTGACCACCTGGACGAGGCGCTACGTCAGAACGCCCAGTACATCCAGGTCGTGATCTACAACCTGCCCGGCCGCGACTGCTCGGCGCTCGCCTCCAACGGCGAACTCGGGCCGGACGAACTGCCCAGGTACAAGGCCGAGTACATCGACCCGATCGCGGCGATCCAGGGTGACGCGAAGTACCGCGACCTGCGGATCATCAACATCATCGAGATCGACTCGCTGCCCAACCTGGTGACCAACACCACGGGCAACGCGGGCGGCACCGCGATGTGCGACACGGTCAAGGCCAACGGCGCGTACGTGGAGGGTGTCGGCTACGCCCTCGCCACGCTGGGCGCGATCCCGAACGTCTACAACTACATCGACGCCGGCCACCACGGCTGGCTCGGCTGGGACAGCAACTTCACCCCGAGCGCCCAGATCCTGCGGGACGCCTCGCGTGCCTCCGGTGCCACCGCCGCCCACGTGCACGGTTTCATCGTCAACACGGCGAACTACTCGGCCCTGCGTGAGCCGTACGCGCTGGTCACCGACTCCGTCAACGGGCAGTCGGTGCGCCAGTCCAGCTGGATCGACTGGAACCAGTACAACGACGAGCTGTCCTTCGCCCAGGCGTTCCGCCAGGAACTGATCGGGCAGGGCTTCGCCAGCAACATCGGCATGCTGATCGACACCTCCCGCAACGGCTGGGGCGGCAGCGCCCGGCCCACCGGTGCCGGCCCGACGACCAGCGTGGACGCCTACGTGGACGGTGGCCGGGTCGACCGCCGCATCCACAAGGGCAACTGGTGCAACCAGGCCGGTGCGGGTCTGGGCGAGCGGCCGACGGCCGCGCCCGAGCCGGGCATCGACGCGTACGTCTGGATCAAGCCCCCGGGTGAGTCGGACGGCTCCAGCCGCGAGATTCCCAACAACGACGGCAAGGGCTTCGACCGGATGTGCGACCCGACCTACACCGGGAACGAGCGCAACGGCAACAACCCCAGCGGTGCCCTGGCGGACGCCCCGATCTCGGGCGCCTGGTTCTCGGCGCAGCTCTCCGAGCTGATGGCGAACGCCTACCCGCCGCTGTCCTGACGGCCAGAGGCACACCCGCCGCCGACAGTAGGTGAGGCGCTGCGGCGGCAGGTCACCCGGGCCCCTGGTCCGACCGCACCGGTCGGACCAGGGCCCTCGTGCCGCCCGCCGCTGCCACCCGCGCGACGTCCGGATGCACCACCCGGCCACCGCGCACGGCGCGGGCTCGGCGTGGGCGTGGTCAGGGCACGGTCTTCTCGATGGCCGCGCGACCGATCTCGTCCAGGTCGCGCCGGGCCCGTGCCACGTTCTCGGCGGTGAGGTCCTGACCCCGCGCCAGCACCAGATCCTCCGGCTCCCAGGGCTGCTCCGCACCGGTACGGATGTTGTCCCCGCCGGCACCGGTGCCGGTCCCCGTCGCCCCCGTGCCGGCCGCGTACGGGTCGGCGATGATGTCCTCGGTGGATCCGTCCCGGGCGGTCTGGTCGTCCGGTCCGGTAAAGGCCGGGGTGTCCGGGTCGGGCCCGCCTCCGGTCATCAGCTGGGGGACAGCGGTGTCGTCGTCCACTGCCGCGGCCACCTCGGGGCGCTCCTCCAGCGGCCGTTCCCGGTCACGATCCGTCATCGTTGCTGCCCTCCTGACTGCCGCGATCTCTCCGGCCCGGGTACCCCCGTGGCGGGTCGCCATGCCTGGCGGCGGCAGGGCGAAGGCGGGCACCCCGATCCGGGACGCCCCCCTTCGTCGACGGTCAGCGGCCGAGCACCCGGTCGAGGAAGTCCCGGTACTCGCGTACGGCCATCCGTAGCCGCTCGGTGTCGGTCGAGCTGGCCTGCTGCCAGCCGCCGAGCTTGTCCTTGTGCTCCGCCAGCGCGGCGGACAGGGCCTGCATCGCCTCGTCGACCAGGGACTGCGCCTCACCGGCCGCCGCCCGGGGGTCGTCCACGAAACGCAGCTGGACGTCGCGCCAGCGGTCCCGGAACCCCTGCGCCGTCCCGTCGTCGAACAGGGTCGCCGCCCCGGCCGGCACGGCCGCCTCGGGCGTACCGTCGTTGCGCGGCTCGGCGTCCGGATCGACCATCGTCGGGGTGGCGCTGCCGTAGCCGGCTCCACCGGCCGCCGCCACGTCGTCGGCGCGAGGTGTCGTCTCCGGCGACGGCGGCCCGGCCCCGGTCACGCCGGGCTGCCCGTCCACATCGTCGTCCGTGCGGCGGTCGCCCGCCCGGTGCGCGTCCGTCCGGTCGGCGACCGCTGCCGGCGACGCCACGTCGGTGTCGTCGAGGTCGTCGGCCAGGTCGTCGTCATCCCGGTCGAACTCGGCGGTCGGGTCCGCGCGCCGTCCCACCCGGTCACCGTCGACCGCGCCGTCGCCCGGCTGCGCGGTGCTCTCCTCGCGCGGGTCGGGCTCGTTCTCGGGGCGCGGATCGGCCAGTGCGGACGCGGCGACCGCCCCACCGACGGTGGTCGCGCCGAAGGCGGTCGGCACGGGGGCCGGTTCGTTGACGTCGGACTGATCCGGGTCGCCGCCCGGACGGCCGTCCCACGGGCGGGCCCGGTCGGCGGCCTCCGACCGGTCACGGTCCGCCGGCTCGTCGACGGCGTCGACGTCCTCGGTCACGTTCCGGTCCTCCGGGTTGGACGGTACTTCCACCGGATCGGAGCGGACGGCCTCCGGGTGGTCGTTGTTGAGCTGTTGCTCTTCCTGCCGCATGGTGGTCTCCTCAGCGGTTCGTGGCGTCGTGGGCGGCGTCGGGGTGGCGCTGTTCCGGCGTCCCGGCCTCGGCCGGCTCCTCGCCGAGCAGGTCGGCGAAGAGGGCGCGGTAGTGGACGACGGCCTGGCGGAGGTCCTCGGTGCTGGCCTCGCCCCGCGAGTTGCGCAGGTGGATCTCGTGGGCGTCCCGGTAGTGGCCGAGCGTGCGGGCGTGCGCGACCGAGAGATGAGCGATCTGGTCGGAGAACTCACCGGTGGGGTAGCCCCGCTCGGCCACGAGCCGGGTGACCAGTTCGTCGGCCTGACCGACGGTCTCGGCGGGGGAGTCGACGAAACGTACCTGGAGTTCCTCCCATGCCTCGGCGTACCGGGCGCGGGCTTCGGGGTCGAGCGGGACCAGTTCGAGTTCGGCGTGCCGGCGTTCCCGGTCCCGCAGCTCCCGCTCGGCCGCGCCGCGGCTGTCCTGCTCGGCGACGACGTGGTCGTACTCCGGACCGAAACGCTGCCGGAGCGCCCGGCGGCGGCCGGCCACGACGAAGGCCGCGGCGACGGCGGCGACCACCAGGATGACAAGGACGGTGACGACTATCTGCGTGGGCGACATGGCTCCTCCTTCGCCTGCAGGTATTCCCTCCCCACACTGATCGCCAATCCCGTTCCGGAACACTTTCCTGGCCCAACCCCGCCCTGGCCGCAGGGGCGGCCGGTCACCGGAAACCGACAGGGTGTGCGGCACCCGGACGTTCGGCAACGTACCGGTAGTCTCGACGGACGGTAGTGCGTCCGGCTCGGATTACGTATCCTGCCCAAGGCGCCCGAGCCGGCGTCCCGGCGGGCAGCCGGGGCGCGCGTCGGCGACGGCGCTGCCCGGCCGTGCCGGAGCCCTTCCAGCCACCCTTCCGGGCGAGGTCCGATTGAACACCCGCGACTGGCCGATCCGCTCGAAGCTGACCGCGTTGGTCGTCGTGCCGGTGACCGCGCTACTGGCACTGTGGATATTCGCGACCACGCTCACCTTCGGGCCGGCGCTCGACCTGCTCGCCGCCCGGACCCTCCTCTACGACCTGGGCAGACCGGGCGAGACGGTGGTGGCCGAGCTGCAACGGGAGCGGCGGCTGTCGGTGGTGTTCCTCGCCTCGCCCCGCACGGAGTGCGGCCAGCCGCCGAGCAACTGCGTGCTGCCGGCGCTGGTGGACCAGCGGGCCCGTACCGACACGGCAATCGCCGAGCTGCGCCGCCGGGTGGCCGGCGACAAGCTGCGTGACGCCGCCGGCGAACTGCTCGAACTCCGGCTGGACCGGTTGATGGGCGAGTTGGACGCGCTGCCCGCGGGACGCGGCTTCATCGACCGCCGGGACCTGGACCGCCCCGGCGTGATCGGTTTCTACAGTGGAACGATCTCGGCCGCGTTCCGGACGTTCTCCGCCCTGGCGAACCTCCCGGATCACGACCTCAACCGGGAGGCGCTGGCCCTGACGGACCTCGGTCGGTCGCGGGAGTTGCTGGGGCAGACCGACGCGCTGCTGGCCGGTGCGCTGACCGCCGGCGGGTTCGCCGACGGCGAGCACACCCTGCTCGTACAGGGCATCGGCAACCAGCGGTTCCTGGCCGAGGCCGCAGTGGCAGACCTGCCCGAGGCGGACCGGGCCGCGTACCAGCGACTGACCGAGCAGGATGCGTTCGGGCGGCTGCGGGCGATGCAGGACGATCTCGTCGCGGCCAGCGGCTCGGCCCGGCCCGGGATCGACGCGCAGGCGTGGCAGACCAGCTACGACACGGTGCAGCGGTCGCTGCGGGACTTCGAGCTGACCCAGGCCGACGCGCTGGCCGACCGGTCCGTGCCGATGGCGGTACGCACCCTGGCCCGGCTGGCCGCTGCCGGGCTGCTCGGCCTGATCGCCGTCGTGCTCTCCCTGGTGGTGGCGGTGCGGGTCGGCCGGTCCCTGGCCCAGCGGCTGACCCTGGTTCGCGGCACGTTGAAGGACGCCGAACAGCGGCTCCCGGACGTGGTGGCCCGGCTGCGCAGGGGTGAGCAGGTGGACGTGGCCCGGGAGGCGTCGGTGGCCGACCGGGGTGCCGACGAGATCGGCCAGGTCGCGCAGGCGTTCACGGAGGTGCAGAAGGTCGCGATCCGCTCGGCCATGGTCGAGGTGAGTCTGCGCCGCGGGCTCAACGACGTCTTCCTCAACATCGCGCGGCGCAGTCAGGGCCTGGTGCACCGGCAACTCGCCGTGCTCGACCGGATGGAGCGCGACGCCGAGGATCCGGACCACCTGGCCGAGCTCTTCCGCGTCGACCACCTGGCCACCCGGCTGCGCCGGCACGCGGAGGATCTGGTCATCCTCGCCGGCGCCGCGCCCGGCCGCGGCTGGCGCAACCCGGTCGCCATGGTGGACCTGATCCGCGGGGCGATCTCCGAGGTCGAGTCGTACGACCGGGTCGACATCACCACCGTGCAACCCGCCGGCACGGTGGGCCGGGTGGTCGGTGACGTCATCCACCTGCTCGCCGAGTTGATCGAGAACGCCACGACATTCTCCCCGCCCGGGTCGCGGGTGGAGATCGTGGGTGAGCACGTCGCCAACGGGTACGCCCTGTCCATCTGCGATCAGGGCCTCGGCATGACCGCGGCGGCCATCGAGGAGGCCAACCGCAAGCTGGCCCGGTCGCCGGAGTTCGACCCCGTCGAGACCGTCCGGCTCGGGCTCTTCGTGGTGGCGCGGCTCGCCGCCCGGCATGATGTGCGGGTCCGGCTGCGCCCGTCGGAAGGCGCCGGCCTCACCGCGGTGGTGCTGATCCCCACCGAGTTGATCACCGAGGAACCGTCGTCGCTGCCCGGCCCGGCAGCGCCGGCGACCGACGACCGGGCCGCCTCCCCGGAACAACGGCGATTGGCCCGGGCGACGCGACTGACCGCGATCCCCGGCCGCGCGCCCGCTCAGGGCCGCGCCCGGAACCGGCGCCGCCCGGCCGCCCACGGCTGGCGGCGTCCTCCGACGCCCCGGCATCCGACCGACGCCCGGCCGCGCCGACCGATGGCTCGACCGTCGGTCCGGCCGAGGCCGACGGTCTGCCCCGCCGGATCCGCCGGCGTGACCGGACCGGTTCGTCGGCCACGGCTGGTTCGTCCGCCGCCGGGCCGGCCGTCGACCCGGCCGGCGCGGGGGTGCCCGCTGCCGGGGTGTCGGCCGGCCCGGCTCCGGCACCGCGTGCCGCGGCGGCCGGAGCCGGCGGCGATCGCGTCGCGGTGGAGGCGCCGACGGTCCAACTGCCGGCGGTGGCAGCCCGGTCCGCGCGGACGGCGATCGACGGCCCCACGGTGCGGCAACCGGTGGTGGTGTCCGGGACGCCGGCCCGGCCGCCCCGCGATCCGGCGTCGCGCAGCCCTGAGGAGGCGCGTCGGGTCATGTCGGCCCTGCAGGCGGGTACCGCCCGGGGTCGGTCGGCCGCAGCCCGCACAGAGGCCCCCACCGGGCCCGGCTCGCCAGCCGTGGATCCGACCGGACGGGTCGGGTCCGCTCCGGTACGCCAGGACCGGAGCACCGGGCAGGCAGAGCCCTCGCCGGGTGCCGAGCCGGTGACTGTGGAACCCCCCACCGCGACTGAGAGGGATGCCTGATGCAATCCACGAGGCAGCGCGCAGATCTCGACTGGTTGCTCGACGATCTGTTGGAGCGGGTGCCGACCGCCCGGCAGGCGGTGGTGCTGTCGGCGGACGGACTCCTGCTGGGCTCCTCCGCCGGAATGGACCGGGCCGACGCCGAGCACCTCTGCGCCCTGGCCTCCGGCCTGTCCAGCCTGGCGCGGGGCGCCAGCCGGCAGCTCACCGGCGGGCCGGTCCGGCAGACCGTGGTGGAGATGGAGTCGGCGTACCTCTTCGTGACGGCGGCGGGGCAGGGCGCGTGCCTGGCGGTCGCCAGCGATGCCGACGCGGACATCGGCCTGGTGGCGTACGAGATGGCGATGTTGGTGACCCGGGTGGGTGAGAACCTCGGGGTGCCGGCCCGGGCGTCGGTGGGTGCCGCCGATGCGGAGTGACCTGCCGGGGCACCAACACGAGTGGCTCGATGACGAGGCCGGGCCGGTGGTGCGACCGTACACGCTCACCGGGGGACGGGTCCGGCACAGCGCGGACGGATTCGACCTGGTCGCGTACGTGTTCGCGAAGCCGGACCCGGATCTCGCCGCCTATCCGGAGCTGCACCCGGAGCACCGGCTGCTGGTGGAACTGGCCGGCCGGGGCACCCCGGTCGTGGAACTCGCCGCCGACCTGGATCTGGCCGTCGGGGTGGTCCGGGTGCTACTTGATGATCTGCTGTCCCGGGGACTGGTCGACATACACCAGCCGCCGCGTGCCACGTACCTGCCCGACAACGACATCCTCAAGGCGGTGGTCGATGGACTCCGTGCGTTATGACGGCGAGCGGCGGGGCCTTCGGGTGCCGATCGCGCTGAAGATCCTCGTCGCCGGCGGCTTCGGCGCCGGCAAGACGACGCTGGTGAGCGCGTTGAGTGAGGTCCGGCCGTTGCAGACCGAGGAGATCCTGACCGGGGCCGGCATCGACACCGACGACATCTCCGGGGTGGAGACCAAGTCGACGACCACGGTGGCGATGGACTTCGGTCGGATCACCATCAACGATGACCTGCAGCTCTACCTCTTCGGCACGCCGGGACAGGACCGGTTCTGGTTCCTCTGGGACGAGTTGGCCTTCGGGGCGCTCGGCGCGGTGGTGCTCGCCGACACCCGCCGGCTGGCCGACAGCTTCCCGTCGATCGACTACTTCGAGCAGCGCGGGATTCCGTTCGTGGTCGGGGTGAACTGTTTCGACGACTCCCGGCGGTTCAGTCTTCAGGCCGTGCGTCGGGCCCTGGACCTCGACCCCGACGTGCCGATGGTGCTCTGTGACGCCCGCGACCGGCAGTCCGGGAAGACCGTGCTGATCTCCCTGGTCGAGCACGTCGCCCGGCAGCGGGGCGAGCCGGTGCCGGCGGCCTGAACCGGCGGGCGACGCTGGTGCGTCGCGGATCGGAGGCCTAACCCGCCGACGTCAGGGGAAGGGTTCCGGTGGACCGACGGAGGAGTCAGCGAAGGGCGGTGTCCGGTGGCAGGTCGAGGTGAGTTCGTTCACATCGGCGGGTACACCCCGCAGAGCGGGGGACGGGCCAGCGGGATCGTCGCCGCCCGGCGTGATCCACGCACCGGCGAACTGAGTTCGCCGGGCACGGTGGCGGTCACCGCGTCTCCGTCCTTCCTCGCCCGCCATCCGATGCTGCCGGTGCTGTACGCGGTCAACGAGCTGCCCGACGGTCAGCTCAGCGCCTGGCGGGTCGGTGCCGACGGCGACCTGTCCGCGGTCGGCTCGTGGGCGACCGGCGGGGCCGAGCCGTGTCACCTGGCGGTCGCGCCGGACGGCGGGCACCTCTTCGTGGCCAACTACGGCGGCGGCAGCGTGACGGTGTTCCCGCTCGACCCACAGGGGTCGCCCGGCGAGCGCACCGACCTGGTGGAACACCAGGGGCGCGGGGCCGACCCCGAGCGTCAGGAGCGGGCGCACGCGCACATGGTCTCGCCGGGCACCGGCCGGGCGCCGTTGTTCGCGGTCGACCTGGGCACCGACTCGATCTACCGGTACGACCTGGACGCCGCCTCGGGGCGCCTGGTGCCCCGGGCTCCCCGGGTGCGGACGGCACCCGGCGTGGGGCCCCGGCATCTGGCCCGGCACCCGGACGGGCGACGTTGCTACGTCTCCGGCGAGTTGGACGGTTCGGTCCTGGCGTACCAGCTGACCGACGACGGCGCCCTGCACCAGCGGGGGCGGGTCGACGCCAGCGACCGGGCCGGGCACGTCCAGCCGTCCGAGGTCGCCGTCGGGCCGGACGGTCGGTTCCTCTACGTCTCGAACCGGGGCGTGGGTACCGTGACGGTCTTCGCTCTCGGTGCGGGCCTGCCGGAACTGGTCGAGGAGGTGGAGACCGGCGGCGAGTGGCCCCGTCACTTCGCGATCGCCGGGGAGCACCTCTACGTGGCCGACGAACGGGCGGACATGGTGCGCACCTTCCGCGTCGATCGGGAGACCGGTGTGCCGGTGGCGGTCGGCGAGCCATTGACGGTTGCGAGTCCTACTTGCGTTCTGCCCTGATCGTGGGCCTCAGGTATGGATCTATCCACATTGCGCCGCTGATTCATCACTCAAAGTAACTGAATCGTGGTGAACTGTTTCTCCTCTGTAACTTTCGTCCGAACGGCCATGGCAGTCCATCGGTCGGGTACGCAAGATGGTCTGCGTGTCATCAGGCCGCCATCGCATGCGTTCAAGTATTCACGGTGCCGCCGCCGCAGCCGCGGTCGGCGTGCTCGTCGTCACCGCTGGTGGGTGGGTGGGCTATCGCCAACTTGCCGGCCAGGACTGCTCGGGCAAGATCGAGCTGTCCGTCGCGGTGGCGACCGAGCTCGCCCCGGCGGTCGACCAGGCTGCTTCGGACTGGGAGGCCAAAGGCGCCGCCGTCGACGGCACCTGCATCGACGTGACCGTCGCGGCCTCCGACCCGGTCGAGGTGGCCGCGGTGGTGGCGGCCAAACACGGCGCCACCCTCGCCGGGGTGGGGCAGGCGAGCGGCACGGCGGTGAGTCCGGACGTCTGGATCCCGGACTCCTCGACCTGGTTGCTCCGGCTCAAGACCGGTGGCGCGGCGGCCTTCGAACCCGGTAACGGCGCGTCCGTGGCGAGCAGCCCGGTGGTGGTCGCCATGCCCGAGCCGATCGCCACCCGACTGGGTTGGCCGCAGAAGGAACTCGGCTGGACCGAGTTGCTGACCCGGGTGAACAGCGACCGGCCGCTGAAGACGGGCATCGTGGAGCCGACCCGTGACGCCGCCGGCCTGTCCGGCCTGCTGTCGCTGATGACCGCCGCAGCGTCCGCCGGCGGCGAGACCGCCGAGCAGGACCGCATCGGCGCGCTCCGCGCGCTGGCCTCGGGCTCCTCGGCGCTGCGCCAGGATCTGCTGGCCAAGTTCCCGACGGCCACGGACGCCACCACTCTGGCGAGCGCGCTCAGCGCGGCGGCGCTCTCCGAAGAGGACGTCATCGAGTACAACGCCAAGCAGCCGCCGGTGCCCCTGGCCGCGCTCTACCTGAAGCCGTCGCCGTTGCCGCTGGACTACCCCTACGCGGTGCTGCCCGGCGTCGAGCCGGCCAAGGCGTCCGCCGCGCGGGTGCTGTTCGAGGTGCTCACCACGGCATCGTTCCAGGACAAGCTGGCCGCGCAGTCGCTGCGCGGGCCGGACGGCAACTGGGGCGCCGGCTTCAACGCGCCGCAGGGTGCGCCGAGCCCGGCCGGCGGCGACGCCTCCGCCGCGCCCCCGCCGCAGGGCGGCATCGCCGCCGGCGGGCTGGCGCCCGACGCGGTGGAGCGGGCCGTGTCGAGCTGGTCCATCGCCACCCTCTCCGGCCGGATGCTGAGCATCATCGACGTCTCCGGTTCGATGAAGAACGCCGTCCCGACCGCCAACGGGGCGACCCGGCAGCAGGTCACCACGGAAGCCGCCCGACGCGGGCTGAACCTGTTCGACGACTCGTGGTCGATCGGCCTGTGGGTCTTCTCGACCAACCTGGTGGGCTCGCGCGACTACCGCGAGGTGGTTCCCATCGGTCCGCTCTCGCGCCAACGCAGCGAACTGGAGCGGGGCCTGGACCAGGTCGTCTCGTCAAGCGGCGACACCGGCCTGTACGACACCCTGCTGGCCGCCTACAAGGACGTCCAGCAGAACTGGGAGCCGGGCAAGGTCAACTCGATCGTGCTCTTCACCGACGGCAAGAACGAGGACGCCGACGGCATCTCGCAGCGGCAGCTGATCGCCGAGCTGGAGCGGATCAAGGACCCGGAGCAGCCGATCCAGGTGATCATCATCGGTATCGGCACCGAGGTCAGCAAGTCGGAGCTGGACACGATCGCGCAGAGCGCCGGCGGCGGTGCCTTCGTCGCCGCCGACCCCACCAAAATCGGTGATATTTTCCTCCGGGCCATCGCGCTGCGCAAGGCACCCGCCTGAGCAGAGACTCAGGAAAGGGGGCGGTGGCACCGGAGAAACCGGTACCACCGGCCCCTTTCCGGTCGCTCCGCCGCCGAAACTGACGGCAATACGTCCGAAGCAATCGGTCGTCGTGGTTGCCAGGGCAGGATGTCGTTCGTGCACCGGCAGATCCGGCCTCCGACCGGGCCGGGCAACCTGCGCCGTCGGCGAGCGAAGGGGAGGGCCGGGTGACCTCGGCGACGCTGTTGACCCCAGCCAGACCGTCATCGCGACCGGAGCACCTCTCGACATCAAGGCGGTCGGTACGCACCGACCAGCGGGCCTACGTGCGGGCCCTGGTCGTGCTGGACGCCGCCGTCCTGACCGTGGCAGTGCTCGCCGGATACGCTGCCCGATTCGGTGATTCCGTGCCCCGCGAGCCGGTGCCGTACGTCCTGGTCGCCCCCGGGCTCGTGCTGGCGTGGCTCGTCTCGCTGAAGGTGCTGCGCTGCTACGACGACCGGGTGATCGGCTACGGCGCGGACGAGTACCGGCGGGTGAGCATGGCCAGCCTCCGGCTGGCCGGCGCCACCGCCATCGCGGGTTACGTCGCCGACGTCGGTGTCTCCCGGGGCTTCCTGGCGATCTCCTTCGCCGTCGGCACGGTCGGTCTTGAGGTGGCCCGCTTCGCCGCTCGAAAGCGTCTGCACCGGGCCCGTTCGCAGGGAGTGGGCTGGTCGCGGCGGGTGCTGGTGGTCGGCGACACCGCCCACGTGCTGGAGCTGGTGCACACCCTGCGACGCGAGCCGTACGCCGGCTACCAGGTCGTCGGTGCCTGCATCCCGGACGCCCTGCTGGCTCCGGTCGCCCAGCGACTCGACGACGTCCCGGTGGTCGGTTCGTTCCGTGGTATTCCCGAGGCCGCCGCGGCGATCGGCGCAGACACGGTCGCCGTCACGGCCTGCGGTGAACTCACCGCCACCCGGCTGCGCCGACTCGGCTGGCAGTTGGAGGGCACCGGCATCGACCTGGTGCTGGCCCCGGCACTGACCGACGTCGCGGGCCCACGCATCCATACCCGTCCGGTTGCCGGCCTGCCACTGATCCACGTGGAGGCCCCCGAGTTCCGCGGTGCCCGCAAGCTGGTGAAGGGGCTCGTCGACCGGTCGGCGTCGCTGGTCGCGCTCGGCCTGCTGCTGCCGCTGCTGGCGGTCATCGCGCTGGCCGTCAAGCTGAACAGCCGCGGTCCCGTGCTGTTCCGGCAGACCAGGGTCGGGCAGGGCGGCCGGGAGTTCGGGGTCTTCAAGTTCCGCACCATGGTCCTCAACGCGGACGCGCTGCTGGCGGAGTTGGCCACCCGCAACGAGACCGACGGCCTGATGTTCAAGATGCGGGACGACCCGCGGGTGACCCGCGTCGGCCGGCTGTTGCGCAAGTGGTCGCTGGACGAGTTGCCGCAACTGGTCAACGTCCTGCTGGGGCAGATGAGCCTGGTCGGCCCCCGGCCACCGTTGCCCGCCGAGGTCGCCCGCTACGACGGGGACGTCGCCCGCCGGCTGCTGGTCAAGCCGGGCATGACCGGGCTCTGGCAGGTCAGCGGCCGGTCGGATCTGAGCTGGGAGGACGGCATCCGGCTCGATCTCTACTATGTGGAGAACTGGTCGCTGGCGGCCGACCTGACGATCCTGTGGAAGACCTTCGGCGCGGTGGTCAACAGCCGCGGCGCGTACTGACCCCACCGTCTCACGGCTGCGGGCCGAACCAGTCCAGGCAGACCACGACGGCGTCGTCGGTGAGGTCGCTGGCGACGAAGGCCCGCAGGTCGCCGAGGAGGGAACGGACCGCGTCCAGCGGCGTCATCGGCGTCGTCCGGCGCAACATCCGGTCGAGTGCTGTCTCGCCGTACCGTACGTTGCGTCCGGTGGCGTCGACCACCCCGTCGCTGATCATGAACAGCCGGTCGCCGCGCTGGAGCTGGATGTGCTGCTCCCGGTAGTTGGTCGCTTCGAACATGCCGAGTGGAAACTGCGCCTCCAGCGGCTGCACGCTGACCTCGCCGGCGCGCAGCAGCACGAGCTGGCGTCGACGGCGGTGAGCAGGCCGGTGCGCAGGTCGAGTTCGAGCAGCAGGGTGGCGAGTGCTGCTCGCCCCGGTGCAGGTCGTAGATCGCCTGGTCGGCCAGCGCGGCCTGGTCGGCCAGCGGGATGCCGGCCCGGCGGGCGTTGCGCAACGCGCCGGTGGCAAGGGTGGTGAGCATCGAGGCGACGACCCCCTCACCCATGCCGTTGATCGTCGCGAGCCAGACCCGCTCGCCGTCGTCGGACCAGTCGAAGCTGTCACCGCGCACCGCGTACGCCGGTTCCAGCTGGCCGGCGAGGCTGAAGGACGGGCGGAGACGGCTGCGCCCCGGCAGCAACTCCCACTGCATCTCGGCCGCCAGGGTCAGCCGCCGGCTGCGCCGGGCCACGCGGTACACGTCGGTGCCGGCGTCGACGGCGGTCAGTTCGTGCGCCAGCGCGGTGGCGATGTCGGCCAACTCGGCCAGGTGCCGCTCGTCGGCGACCGGCCCGACCCGGAGCACACCACGCTGTTCCCCGCGCATGCTCACCGGCAGGTATCCGGTGCCGTCGGCGTACCTCGGGCTCTGATGGTCGAAGCACCGCCAGGCGGGATGTCCGGGCGCCGTCACCTCGTCCCCGCCGGTGAGTGTGATCAGTGCCGCCAGCCGGTAGTCGACCTGGAGAAGCTCGGTGTCGGTGATGCCGTACTCCCGCTCCAGCAGCGCCGCGATGCGCGTGACGAGGAGATCCACGGGGGCGTCGGTGCAGGCGGCGCGGGCCAGGTCGACCGGTTCGCTCATGGTCTCTCCTTGATCACGAGCCCATTCACCCACAGAATCGGAGTACGCTCGGGCCCACCATGGCGGAACTGCATGGTCCATCGGGACCCGAGATGAGTATGGCGGCCGAGCTGGACGCCGCGGCAGGCGCCCTCCTGACCGTGTGGGACGGCGCGCGGGAGCGGACGGCCAACCGCATCTCCACCGCCCAGCTCCGTGCGGTCATGCTCGTCGAACGGCAGGACGGGATCAACCTGCGCCGGCTCGCCGCCGGTCTGGACATGCTGCTCTCTTCGGCCAGCCGGCTCTGCGACCGGCTGGTCGCCGCCGGGATGCTGGAGCGGGAGCCGGGTCGCGCCGACCGGCGGGAGATCTCGCTGCACCTGACCGCAGAGGCCCGGCGGCTGCTGGCCGAGCTGCGTGAGGATCGTCGCCAGCACCTGGCGGAGATCCTCTCCGACATGAGTCCCGAGGCTCGCGAGGCGCTGCTGCGAGGGCTGCGGGAGTTCGACGAGGCGGCCCGGGCGCGGGTCGTCCAGCCGGTGTCGCCGCTGGTGCCCGAGCCCGGGGAAGCACACGCGAAGCGGCTGCCCGAGGCCCGGGGCGGAGTCGACCCGTCGTCGCGGGGCTGGCCGGCAGGGGAGGCCGCCTCCGTGTTCCGGACGGCCTGACCTGTCGCCTGGGCAGGTGAGCCGGGGCCTCGTCCGCACTCCGCGGATCACGGGGTGGTTGCCTTCGGGTAAGGGCACCGAGGCGTCGCCGGGCGCTGCCGCCGAGCCGTCGGCGGCGGGCGCTGCCGCCGTGCCGGCCTCCGCCTCGGCTCCACCGAGGACCTCGGCCCAGGCCCGGAGCTGGCCTAGAGCCGGGCCAGCCAGCCGGCCGGACGCGCGATGATCCGACGCACCACCGAACCGGCCGCGCCGACCGCGGCGGCGGTGGCGCCGAGGAGGCCGGTCGGACGGTGACCGGTGACCAGGCCGCGGTGAGCACCCGGCGCTCGATCTCGGCGAGCACCGGTGGCCGCAGCCACGGGGTGAGCGGGGCGTAGCCACCGCCGAGCACCACGGTGTCGAGGTCCAGCAGGTTGACCACGCTGGCCACGGTGACCCCGATCGCGGTTCCCGCCTCGGCGAGGGCGTGCAGCACGGCTGGTTGCCCGGCCTCGGCGAGTTGGGCCAGCCGGGTCGGGGCCGTGTCCGCGGGCAGGTCGGCGCCGACCAGGCCGGCGGCGGACAGGATCGCCTCCTGCCCGGCGTAGAGCTCCAGGCAGCCACGGCCGCCGCAACGGCAGGGCGGTCCGTCCGGCCGGACCGGGATGTGTCCGATCTCGCCGCTCCAGCCGCGGGCACCCCGGAACAACGCACCGTCGAGGACGATTCCGGCGCCGATGCCGACCTCGCCGGAGATGTGCAGGAAACTGCCCGGGCCGCCCCCGGCGTGCAACTCGCCGAGGGCGGCGAGGTTGGCCTCGTTGTCCACCACCAGGGCCGGCACGCCGACGACCGTCTCGGTCAGCGGGGGATGGCCGGCCAGCAGTTCCGGCACCGGCACGTTCCGCCAGCCCAGGTTCGGCGCGAGGCGTACCCGGCCGGCGCTGTCGACCAGCCCCGGCACGCCGAGCGCCGCACCGGCCAGGGTCAGGCCCTGTGCCTCGGCGTCGGCGCGGGCTCGGGCGGCGAGCTGGGCGAGCCGGCCCAGCGCGTCGGCGGGCGAGACAGGGCGCAGGTCGGCCCGGCGTATCGTGTGGTGGCGAACCTCACCGGCGAGATCGACGACGCACGCGGCCAGGTAGTCGACGTTGATCTCCAGACCGAGCCCGGCCGGGCCGTCGTCGGCGAGCACGAGGCCGCGGGCCGGGCGGCCGGCGCCGGCGCGCGGGGTCGGCTCGGCCTCGGTGACCAGCCGGCCGGCGACCAGATCCTCCACCACGGCCGAGACGGTGGCCCGGGTCAGGCCGGTTTCGGCGGCCAGCGCGGCCCGTGACGGCGGGCGGCGGGCGGCGGCGATCCGGCCGAGCACGAGGGCGAGGTTCAGTTCGCGCAGGCTGCCCTGCCGCACCGCACCGACGGGCGCTGCTGGTCGGGTCACCCCTTGACACTGCCACATCGTGGTCATTTAATTCAACCACTGAACAAATAGCGGACGACACCACCGGAGGTCTGCCATGGCACCCCGTCCCACTCCTGCCGACAAGTTCTCCTTCGGGCTCTGGACGGTCGGCTGGCAGGGCCGCGATCCGTTCGGCCACGCCACCCGAGAAGCGTTGGACCCGGTGGAGTCGGTGCACCGGCTCGCCGAGCTCGGCGCGTACGGCGTCACCTTCCACGACGACGACCTCGTCCCGTTCGGCGCGGACACCGCCTCGCGGGACGCCCAGATCGCCCGGTTCCGCAAGGCGCTCGACGAGACCGGTCTGGTGGTGCCGATGGTCACCACCGACCTCTTCCAGCAGCCGGTCTTCAAGGACGGCGGATTCACCAGCAACGACCGCAGCGTCCGCCGCTACGCGCTGCGCAAGGTGCTGCGCAACATCGACCTCGCCGCCGAGCTGGGTGCCCGTACCTTCGTCATGTGGGGCGGCCGGGAGGGCGGCGAGTACGACGTGGCCAAGGACGTCCAGGCCGCGCTGGAGCGCTACCGTGAGGCCGTCGACCTGCTCTGCCAGTACGTCGTCGACCGCGGTTACGACCTGCGCTTCGCCCTGGAGCCGAAGCCCAACGAGCCGCGCGGCGACATCCTGCTGCCCACCGTCGGCCACGCCATCGCGTTCATCTCCACCCTGGCCCACCCGGACCGGGTCGGGGTCAACCCGGAGGTCGGCCACGAGCAGATGGCCGGGCTGAACTTCGTCCACGGCATCGCCCAGGCGCTCTGGCAGGGCAAGCTGTTCCACATCGACCTCAACGGCCAGCGGGGCATCAAGTTCGACCAGGACCTGGTCTTCGGCCACGGCGACCTGCTCAACGCGTTCGCCCTGGTCGACCTGCTGGAACACGGCGGTCCGGCCGGCGGTCCGGCGTACGACGGGCCGCGGCACTTCGACTACAAGCCGTCCCGCACCGAGGACATCGACGGGGTCTGGGCCTCGGCCGCGGCGAACATGAGCACCTACCTGCTGCTCAAGGAGCGGGCCGCGGCGTTCCGGGCGGACCCGGAGGTGGCCGAGGCGCTCGCCGCGAGCAAGGTCGACGAACTGGCCGTACCGACCCTGGGCGACGGCGAGGGCTACGCCGAACTGCTCGCCGACACCGCCGCCTTCGAGGAGTTCGACGTCGAGGCGACCGCCGCCCGTGGCTTCGGCTTCGTCCGGCTGAACCAACTCGCCGTCGAGCACGTGCTCGGCGCGCGCTGAGGCGGTCGACATGCCGCTCGTCGCCGGGGTGGACTCCTCCACCCAGTCCTGCAAGGTGGTCGTCCGGGACGCGACGACCGGCGCCCTGGTCCGGCAGGGCCGGGCGCCGCACCCGGACGGCACCGAGGTCGACCCGTCGGCCTGGTGGTCCGCCCTCCAGACGGCGGTCGACGCCGCGGGCGGCCTGGCCGATGTCGCCGCCGTCTCGGTGGCGGGCCAGCAGCACGGCATGGTCTGCCTGGACGAGGCGGGCCAGGTGGTCCGGCCCGCGCTGCTGTGGAACGACACCCGGTCCGCCGGGTCCGCCGCCGAGCTGGTCGAGGAGGCCGGCGGTGGGCAGGCTGGGCGCCAGTTCTGGGCCGACGCCGTGGGTAGCGTGCCGGTGGCCAGCTTCACCGTCACCAAGCTGCGCTGGCTGGCCCGGCACGAGCCGGCGAACGCCGACCGGGTGGCGGCGGTCTGCCTGCCGCACGACTGGCTGACCTGGCGGTTGGCCGGCGCACCCGGGCTGGACGCGCTGCGCACCGACCGCAGCGACGCCAGTGGCACCGGCTACTGGTCCCCGGCCACCGGCGAGTACCGCCCCGACCTGCTGGAGCGGGCGCTGGGCCGGACGGTGCGGGTGCCGACCGTGCTGGGTGCCGCCGGGACCGCCGGCGAGCTGCCGGGCGGGGCACTGCTCGGGCCCGGTGCCGGAGACAACGCCGCCGCCGGGCTCGGAGTGGGTGCCGGCCCCGGCGACGTCGTCGTGTCGATCGGCACCTCGGGCACCGTGTTCAGCGTCGCCGACGCTCCGGCGGCCGACCCGAGCGGGATCGTGGCCGGCTTCGCGGACGCCACCGGCCGCTTCCTGCCGCTGGTCTGCACGCTCAACGCCGCCCGGGTGCTCGACGCCGCGGCCGGCATGCTGCGGGTGGGGCTCGACGAACTCGCCGGGCTGGCGCTGTCCGCGCCACCCGGCGCGGACGGGCTGGTCCTCGTGCCCTACCTGGAGGGTGAACGCACCCCGAACCGGCCGCTGGCCACCGGCGCGGTGCACGGGCTGACGCTGCGCACCTCGACCCCGGCACACCTGGCCCGGGCGGCCGTGGAGGAATGCTCTGCGCGCTCGCCGACGGGCTCGACGCGCTCGCCGCGCAGGGCGCGACGGTACGACGGGTGATCCTGGTCGGCGGCGGGGCCCGCTCGGCGGCGGTACGCCGGATCGCCGCGCAGGTCTTCGGCTGCCCGGTGGTCGTCCCGCCGCCCGGCGAGTACGTCGCCGACGGCGCCGCCCGGCAGGCCGCCTGGCTGGCCCTGGGCGGGGCGGCGCCGCCGTCGTGGACGCCGTCCGGCACCGAGGAGTACGCGGCCGAGCCGGTCCCGGCCATCCGGGAGCGCTACGCGCAGGCCCGGGAGCGCCACCTGGACCGCCCGGCACAGGGTTGAGCGGGCCCGATCCCGGATCGAGTGGCCTCGCTGTCGCGGGGTACCACTCGGTCCGGGATCGAGCACGATGTCGTGCCGCGCGTCTCGCGACCACCGAAGGAAGGGCGTTGGCCGACGCGCGCGACCCCGGTCGGCACCTGACCCGGTGACCGGGCCGTTGTCCGACCCTGGTTGGCTGCCCGCATGACCTTGAGCACGGGCCGGCCCACCCGGGTGTGGGGCGGGGGCGCGGCGCACCGGCTCTACAGCGTCGTGATCTTCGTGCTGCTCGCCTCGCTGGACAACGTGGCGATCGGCCTGGTGCCGCCGCTGTACGGCTCGATCGCCGATGCGTTCGAGGTGCCACGGCGGCTGCTCGGCCTGGTCACCGCGGCCAGCTTCCTGGTCAGCGCGGTCGCGGCGGTCGGCTGGGCGTACTTCGGCGACCGCACCAACCGCAAGCCGCTGCTCATGATCGGCACGCTGCTCTGGGCGGCCGGCACGGGGGGCAGTGCGCTCGCCGGGAACTATCCCACCTTCCTCGCCGCGCAGTTGCTCGCCGCGGTCGGCCTCGGCGCGGTCGGATCGGTCGGCTATTCGGTCGTCACCGACCTGATCTCGCCGCGCCGCCGGGGTCTGGTGATGAGCCTCTGGGGGCTCTCCCAGGGCGTCGGCACGGTGGCCGGCACGCTGACCGGCGGGCTGCTCGGTGCGGTCGACTGGCGCCGGCCGTTCCTGCTGCTCACCGTCGTCGGGCTGGCCGCCACGGCGGCGTACCTGTTCACGTACGACATCCGGCGGGGACAGAGCGAGCCGGAACTGGCCGGAGCGCTCGCCACCGGCGCGGATTACGACTACCGGATCAGCCGCACCGACCTGCCGGTGATCCTGGGCCGGCGGACCAACCGGTGGCTCATCCTCCAGGGCCTCACCGCGCAGGCCGCGTTCGGCTCGCTGACCTGGCTGCCGTACCTGTTCGACGAGCGGGCTCGGGACCAGGGCTACTCGGCGGCCACCGCGATCGTGGTGGGCAGCGTCTTCGCCACCCTGTTCCAGCTCGGCGGGGTGTTCTCCATCGTCGGCGGGCTGATCGGCGACGCGCTGCAACGGCGTACGCCCTCCGGGCGGGCGCTGGTCGCGGCGGTCGGCATCCTCGCCGCGGTCCCGTTCTACCTGGTGTTGTTCTTCGTGCCGATCCGCATCGACGTGCCCGACGGCGCCGGCACCGGCGCGATCGTCGGGGCGGTGCTGGGCAGCGTGGTCACCGAGCCGACGGTCGGGCTGAGCCTGCTCGCCGCCCTGCTCGCGTTGGCGTTGACCTCGGCGAACTCGCCGAACTGGTTCGCGCTGATCGCCGACGTGAACCCGCCGGAGAACCGGGGCACCGTCTACAGCCTGGGCAACCTGGTCAACGGGGTGGGCCGGGCGGCCGGCAACGGCCTGGTCGGGGTGGCCTTCCACGGGTTGCGGGCGGCCTTCCCGCCGCCGTTGAACCTTGCCGTCGGGCTGGCCGCGTTCCAGCTCTTCTTCATCCCCACCGGCATCATGTACTGGCTGGCCGCCCGCACCTCGCCCAAGGACATCACCGACGTGAACCAGCTGCTGCACACCCGCGCCGAAAACCTGGACGAGAGGACAGGCCCCTCTTTGACGCCTGGTGGATAGCAGGGCCCCCGGTCAACGCGGCGCCTCGTCGCGCCGGAGCGACGGTTCCGGATCGAGGTTTCCGGCGGGTCAGAACGGGACCTGCTGGGTGAGGAGCCCCGTCCCGGCGTCGCGGCCGGACAGGATCCGGCAGAACTCGACGGCGTCGAGCGAGATCTCCTCGCCGCCGTCACCGGCGGTGTACCGGCCGCCAGCGGGGCCGTCCAGACGAAGCCGGAACGGCTGGCCGTGCCGGCGGGCCCATTCTGCGGTGACGTCCGCGACGATGCGTCCGTCGTGGTCGGCGGTGAGGATCAGTGGTTGCCCGCTCGCCCGGGCGATGTCCACTCGGTGCATCCAGGCGTCACGGGTGAGGATGACGTCGAAGAGGTGGCCCAGTCGCGACGGCTCGGTCGTGCCGTCGAATTCCAGCTTGATCGGCAGCCGGCGCAGGGGCGCGGGCAGGCGGCGACGGGATCGGGCACCGCGGGGTGCCATGGTGGCGAGCCGCTCGACCAGTTGCGTCGGGGTGAGATGGGCACGGTCGGATACCTGCACCTCGGTCATGCCGTCGATGACCGGCCGACCGCGGGCGGCCTTACGCGCGCCGAGTTGCACGTGCACGAACTCCCGGGCCGACGAGGTGAACTCCCACATGCCGAGCACATGCGCGGCCACGTCGCGGACCGGCCAGGTCGGGCAGTCGGTGGGCCGGTCCCAGTCGGCGGGGCCCAGCGCACGGACGCAGTCGACGAAGCGCTGGTTCTCCTCCGCGGCGAGGATTGCGGCCTCCTGGCGGCGTAGCGGCGGCACCTGGTCGATCACCACGGTCGAGGCTGCCATCACGGCTGTTTCCCTTCGGTGCGACGCGTCACATGGGCGTAGTACATCTCCGCGGCCTGATCGGTGAGCCGTGCCCAGCGGTCACCGCCGGGATCGTTGGAGATCTGCTGGTCGGTCAGACCGGTGCTGATCGCGGTGAGCAGGTCGAGGTCGGCCGGGTCGGTGACGCCGATCCGGTGCAGCCGGTCCCGCAGCTCGGCCAGGATCTGCACGGCGAGGGCGTACGACTCCGGGGTGGGCTCGAAGCCGGGGATCGTGCGTTGGAACAACAGTTCGTAGCGGGCGGGGTTCTCGGTGCAGAAGCGCATGAAGAACCGCATCCCGATCTTCAGGTCGGGCACCGGTTCGCCGGTGAGCTCCAACTTCTCGGCCCGCGCCAGGTACTCCCGGCACCCCTGGGCGAACATCGCGTCGTAGATGGCGTGCTTGGAGTCGAAGTACGAGTACAGCGACGGAGCCTGCATGCCGACGGTCCAGGCGACATCACGCAAAGTGATGTTGGAGAGTCCCTCGGCGCTGGCCACCTGCCATGCCGCCTCGATGATCTCCGTGATCATCACCGAACGGCGTTCGAGCTTCCTATCGATGTTCGCTTTCCCTAACATGGTTAGGATCGTCGGGCATGGTGAGACGGGATGTCAAGAGCTCATCGACTCGTGACACCCAGCGCCGGTCGCTCCTACCCCTGGACCCAGACCGTCACGTCGGTGGGGACCCGGCCGGACTCGTCGAGCGGAGCGCTGCTGAGCAGCAGCTCACCGGCGGGCACGTCGACGGCGGCGGCGCCGAAGTTGGTCAGGACGACCAGCTCGCCGTTGCGGAAGGCCAGCACCTCGTCGCCGGAGGAGAGCCACTCCAGCGTCCCCCGGCCCAGCCCGTACGTGCGGCGCAGCCGCAGCGCGACCCGGTACATCTCGTACGTCGAGCCGGGCACCCCGCGCTGGCGGTCGAGCGCGTACTCGGCCCAGACCGGCGGCTGCGGCAGCCAACTCGCGTCGGTCGGCCCGAAGCCGTACGACGGCGCGTCGGCCTCCCACGGGATCGGCACCCGGCAGCCGTCCCGGCCACGCTGGGTGTGCCCGCTGCGTTCCCAGGTCGGATCCTGGCGGGCCTCGTCGGGCATGGTGGTGTGCTCCGGCAGCCCGAGTTCCTCGCCCTGGTAGAGGTACGCCGAGCCGGGCAGGGCGAGCATCAGCAGGGTGGCCGCCCGGGCCCGCCGCAGGCCGGTCGCCGCGTCCGGCTGCTCGTCACCGAGGCCGATGCCGTTGGGCCGGGGAGTGCCGACCGGCAGACCGAGCCGGGAGGCGTGCCGCACCACGTCGTGGTTGGAGAGCACCCAGGTGGTGGGTGCGCCGACCGTGTCGGTGGCCGCCAGCGAGCGCGTGATCACCGCGTACTGGGCGGGGGCCGTCCAGGAGGCGAGCAGGTACTCGAAGTTGAACGCCTGGTGCATCTCGTCGGGGCGGACGTACCGGACCAGCCGTTCGGCCGGCTCCACCCACGCCTCGGCGACCAGGATCCGCTCACCGGGGTAACCGTCCAGCAGCCGCCGCCACTCCCGGTAGATCTCGTGTACGCCGTCCTGGTCCCACATGGGCGGGCGGGGCTTGTCCGCCTCCTGCCCGGACAGGATCTCCTGCGGTTCCTGCCAGTCGGCCAGGTCGGCCTGCTTGATCAGGCCATGCGCCACGTCGACCCGGAAGCCGTCCACGCCACGGTCCAGCCAGAACCGCAGCACGTCCAGGAACTCCGCGCGCACCTCGGGGTTGTCCCAGTTCAGGTCGGGCTGGGCGGAGTCGAACAGGTGCAGGTACCACTGGCCGTCGGCGACCCGGGTCCAGGCCGGGCCGCCGAAGACGCTCCGCCAGTCGTTGGGCGGTTCGGCACCGTCCGGCCCGCGGCCCTCGCGGAAGACGTAGCGCTGCCGCTCGGCACCGCCCGGTCCGGCGGACAGGGCGGCCTGGAACCAGGCGTGTGCCGAGGAGGTGTGGTTGGGCACCAGGTCGACGATCACCCGAATCCCGCGGGCGTGGGCCTGCGCGATGAGGTCGTCGGCGTCGGCGAGCCTGCCGAACAGCGGCTCGACACCCCGGTAGTCGGCCACGTCGTACCCGGCGTCGGCCTGCGGCGACGGGTAGAAGGGGGAGAGCCAGACGGCGTCGACGCCCAGCTCCGCCAGGTGGCCGAGGCGAGCGGTGATGCCGGGCAGGTCGCCGATGCCGTCACCACCGGAGTCGGCGAACGAGCGCGGGTAGATCTGGTAGATCACGGCCTCCGTCCACCAGCCGGTGGCCGGGTTGGCGGGCGGGGCCTGGTGGGTCGTGTTGTCGTTCAGGGCGTACTCCCATGGTCGAACCGTGCGGGCCGGCGGTCCCGGCGACGGTGATGCCTGCCGTTCAGTGTGCCCGCGCGGGTGCGGTCGATTCACGCACGACCAGCCGAGTGGGCAGGATCACCGCCGAATCGGGTGTGATCAGGCCGGCGGCGGCGGTCCGGCTACAGAGCGGGTCGAGCAGCATCTTCGCCGCCAACTGGCCCTGCTCCGCCGCCGGCTGGGCGATGGTGCTCAGGCCGAGCACGCCGGAAAGGGCGTGGTCGTCGATGCCGATCACGCTGACATCCTGTGGGACTCGCAGGCCGGCGTCGCGTAGCGCGGTCAGCGCCCCCATCGCCATCTCGTCGCAGGCCGCGAAGATGGCCGTCGGCGGATCGCCCCGGCGCAGCAGCTCCTCGGTGGCCCGGGTGCCGCCGGCGATGTCGAAGCGGGACTCGGCGTCGAGCTCCGGATCCGGGTGCAGCCCCGCCGCGCGCAGCGCCTCGTGGTAGCCGCGGCGGCGGTCCAGGTGCGCGGTGAAGGCGAGCTCGTCGTCGGGATCACCGGAGATGTGCGCGATCCGGCGGTGCCCGAGATCCAGGAGGTGCCGGGTCGCGGTCCGCGCCGCGGCCACGTCGTCGATGCGTACGCAGGGCCAGCCGGGCACGCTCGTGCCGGAGCTGATGGTCACCCCGGGCAGCTCCAGCGCGGCGAGGGCGGTCAGGTCGGTCCCCCGCAGCGGTGTGGCGACCAGCATGATCGCGTCCACCCGCTTGTGCAGGCTGGCGGCGGTCAGCAGGCGCTGCCGGTTGTGTTCTCGCCCGCCGAGGTTGTGCAGCAGCAGGTCGTAGCCGGCCTGGTGGAAGAAGTCCTCGACCGCCTCGACGACCACTCCGAAGAACCAGCGGGTGATCCGTGGAACCACCACCGCCACGGTGCCGGTCCGGCCGCCGGCCAGCCGCGAGGCGCTCGGCGAGACGGCGTACTGCAACTGCTCGGCCGCGGCCAGCACTCGCCGGCGGGTCGCCGCGGAAACCGTCGGCAGTCCGCGCAGTGCCCGGGAGACGGTGGCCGTGGAGACTCCGGCCAGCCGGGCGACGTCGTCGATCCTCGTCACGGTGGAAACCCCGCTCAGGTCCCGCCGTGGTGCCGCCGCGGGCGGCGGCACCACGGGCGGATCAGCCCTTGACGCTGCCGGCGAGCAGCCCTCGGACGAAGTAGCGCTGCAACGACAGGAACACGATCAGCGGTACGACGATCGAGACGAACGCTCCGGCGGTCAGCCGTTGCCACTCGTTGCCCCGGGTGCCGGCCAGTTCGGCCAGCCGGACGGTGAGTGGTGCGGTGACATCGCTGCCACCGGCGAAGATGAGTGCGACCAGCAGGTCGTTCCAGACCCAGAGGAACTGGAAGATGCCGAACGCGGCCAGGGCGGGTGCGATCAGCGGCAGGACGATGGTGCGGAAGATCTTGGGGTGGGTGGCACCGTCGACCCGGGCCGCCTCCATCAGGTCCTTGGGCAGTTGCGAAACGAAGTTGTGCAGCAGGTACACGGCGAACGGGAGGGCGAAGCAGGTGTGCGCGAACCACACCTGGGCGAAGTTCTGCGCGCCGTCGAGGTTCCAGGCGGGCATCAGGGTGACGCCGCCCAGGCTGACCCCGCGCGAGAAGAAGCTCAGCAGCGGCACCAGGGCCATCTGCAGCGGCACGATCTGCAGCGCGAAGATGCCGATGTACACCCAGTCCCGACCGCGGAAGTTGATCCATGCCAGCGCGTACGCGGCCAGGGCCGCGAACGCGAGCGGGAACAGCACCGCCGGCAGGGTGATCACCAGGGAGTTGACGAAGTAGCCGGCGAGCTGCCCGGATGACGACGACTGCCCGAACAGCACATCCTGATAGTTGTCGAGGGTGAACTGGGGATCCCGGAAGAACGTCCACCAGCCGGAGGTCTTGATCTGGTTCTCCGGCCGGAAGGAGCTGACGAGCAGACCGAAGGTCGGGATGGTCCAGACGACCGCGATGATGATGGCGATGAGGCTCGCGGCACGGGTGTTGAGCCGCTTGCGTACCCGGGACGCCCGGGTCGACTGCTCGCTGGTGGCCTGGCTGCCGGCGGCGACCGGGGGAGTGGTCGTGGTCATCTCAGGCCTCCCGTCGCTGCTGGCGGATGTTGCGGATCTGGAAGATCACGATCGGTACCACCAGGACGAAGAGGAAGACCGCCAGGGCGGAGCCCTGACCGTTCTGGCCGTACCGGAACGCCTGGTTGTACATCTCGTTGGCGATCACGCTGGTGTCGTAGTTGCCGTTCGTCGTGGTGCGGACGATGTCGAAGACCTTCAGCGTGGCGATCGAGATGGTGACCACCACCACGATCAGCGCGGGCCGGATGCTCGGCAGGGTGATCTGCCGGAACATCTGCCAGGGGCTGACCCCGTCGAGGCGGGCGGCCTCGATGATGTCGGCCGGGATGGCCTTGATCGCCGCGGAGAGCACCACCATGGCGAAGCCGGCCTGGATCCACACCATGATCACGAGCAGCAGCAGCGTGTTCAGCGGTGAGTCGAGCAGCCACTGCCGAGGCTCGCCGCCGAGGCTGACCATGATCTGGTTCAGCAGGCCGATCTGTTCCTGCTCCTGGCTGCGGAAGGCGTACACGAACTTCCAGATGATGCTGGCGCCGACGAACGAGATCGCCATCGGCATGAAGATCAGCGACTTGGCCACCGCCTCCAGCCGCACCTTGTCGACCAGCACGGCGTAGAGCAGACCCATGCAGCTCGCCGCCAGCGGCACCAGGGTGACCCAGACCAGGGTGTTGAGCAGCACCCGCACGATCGCGTCGTCGGCGAACATCCAGCGGTAGTTGTCCAGGCCCACGAAGTTCTGGCTGCTGCCGTCCATGAAGGACAGCAGGGTGGTCCGGAGCGCCGGGACGACCAGACCGATCATCAGCAACAGCACGGTCGGCAGCAGGAAGAACAGCGCGAACAGCCCTTCCCGGGGCTTGGCCCGCCGACGCGGCGGCGCCCCGCTGGCGGACGCGGCGACGAATCGCGCCTCGCGGCGCCGGGCGAAGAAGGCCGGTACCGCGTCGAGCAGCATGAGCAGACCGCCGACCACCACCGCGAAGGCGATCAGCCCCCACAGCAGCATCATGAGTTTCGGCGTCTGGTCGGCGAAGTCGAAGTTCATCAACCCTCCCAGGGGTTCTCGGCAGAGCCGGTGGGCCGGTCCGCGATCGCGGACCGGCCCACCGCTGGGCTCACTTCCAGCTGCTCTCGATGCCCTGGAGTACGGAGGCGGTGTCGCCGCCGTTGATCCACTCGACCATGCCCTTCCAGAAGGTCCCGGCGCCGACGGCGGCGGGCATCAGGTCGGAACCGTCGAACCGGAAGACCGAGCTGTCGTCCTGGAGGATCTCCACCGACAGCTTGTCGATCGGGTTGGCGACGTTGGCCAGGTCGACCTTGTTGTTCGCCGACACCCAGTCGCCGATCTTCGCCCGGCTGTTGGCGTGCTCGCCCGATGCGAGGTAGGTCTGCACCGCCTGCACCTCGGGACGGTCGTTGAAGGCCGCCACGAACTCGCCGCCGCCCAGCACCGGCTTGCCCTTGGCCGGGTCGATGGCCGGGAAGTAGAACGCGAAGACGTCGCCGTCCTCGGCCACCCGGGTGCCCTCCGGCCACTGGTTGGCGTAGAACGAGGCCTGGCGGTGCAGCGCGCAATTGCCGGCCGTGATCGGCACGCCGGCCTCCTGGAAGGAGGTGGTGGCGATGCTGCGCACGCCGCCGAAGCCGCCGTTGACGTACTTGTCGTTCTTCAGGATGGTGCCGGCGCGGTTCAGCGCCTCGGCGACCCGCGGGTCGTTGAACGGGATCTCGTGCGTGGTCCACTGGTCGTAGACCTCGGGGGTCTGCGTCCGCAGCATCACGTCCTCGATCCAGTCCGTGGCCGGCCAGCCGGTGGCCTCACCGGACTCGATGCCGGCGCACCACGGCTTGACGCCGCTGTCGGCGATCGTGTCGCTGAGCTTGATCATGTCGTCCCAGGTGGTCGGGACGGTCCAGCCCTTCTCCTGGAACATCTTCGGCGAGTACCAGACGAACGACTTCACGTTCGACCCGAGCGGCGCGCCGTAGAAGGTGCCGTTGACGGTGCTGTACTTCAGCCAGTCGGCCGGGTAGTTCGCCTCGGCCATCGCCTTGGTCTCGGCGCTGGCCGCCTTCACCTGGTCGCGCTCGGCGAACCGTTGCAGCAGGCCGGGCTGAGGGATGAAAGCCAGGTCGGGGGCGTTGCCACCGTCGACCCGTACGGGGAGCTGGGCCTCGAACTCGCCACTTCCCTCGTGGTTGACCGTGATGCCGGTGCAATCCTCGAACTGCTTCCAGGACTGGGCCAGGCGGTCGGCCTCGATGTCCCGGATCGACGAGTAGATGGTTACCGTCTTGCCGTCGTGGCCCTGGTACGTCTCGTACGGGGCGCACTCGGCGGAATCGGCGTCGCTGGTGCCGCCGTTGCTGCTGCTTCCGGTGCCGCAGGCGGTGGCGCTGAGCGCCAGTCCGATCGCGCCAGCGATCGCGAGGGCCTGGCGTGGCCTGGCAAAGATCGCCATGCCGTCCTCCTTCCTAGCCGGCGCCGGCCGGGATCGCGTCCGGTTGACCTGGCGCCGGTCCGATGGGCGTTGTCACATGTAAGCGCTTGCATCGGGGTGCGGTCCACCCTTGGACGGACACGACCGAGTAACAATCCGGAAACCTGGCGACGCGGATTGGGCGCGCTCCCAGCGGCCCTATCCACCCTCACCGATAAGTGAAGAATCTTTTTCGTTCGAACCGGGCCGACAGAAGATTTCCGGCATCGGAGCGGTTCGATGGGCAAACTTGGCCGGATCGATCGGTGATGCGGCTCAGCCGTTCAGCCGCCAGACCGAGTAGTCGAGCGACGCGGCGAAGGTGACCCAGGCCCAGTAGGGCAGCAGCAGCGCCGCCGCCGCACGGCTGGCGCAGACCGGGCCGAGCAGCCAGGACGGCGGCGACCAGGCGGGCCGGTCGAGGCTCGCGTACTCGTCGGCGGCGAGGACCGCCGCCGCGAACACGGCCCCCACCCGCCACTGACGTGCGCCGTCCCGGCGCCCGGTCGCTGCCGTCGTCGTCCGCATGGCGGGAGGTTCTCCGGCCGGCGGGGGCGGCAAACCTGTCATCGCGAACCCTCGGGAGTCCCGACCCGCCGCAGACGGCACGCCGGGATCGCCGCGTCCGGTGGCTCCTGTCGGGAGGACGGAGTTCCGGTCACGACGACCCCGGCGGGTCCGTCACGCGACGCCCTGCGCCGCGATGTCAATTGAAGATGCTGACACCACCCGGGCCGACGAGCAGCCCGACGACGATGAGGACGATGCCCCAGAGGATCTGCCGGCGGAACAGCGCGAGGATGCCGGCAACCACCAGTACGACTGCGAGAATCCAGAGAATCAGCTCCATGTTTGCTGAATACCCCCGACGCCGACCCCGGAAACCTCCCCCTGATCAAGGTGGTCACCCAGGTGGAAGACGCTGTACGCCTGCTTGATCACCGGGTGGGCGACGTTGCGGACGCGTACCCCGCCCGGCGTGGTGCCCCGCTCTGAGCCGTGGTGTGCGTGCCCGTGCAGGGCCAGCGCGGTCGGCGCCGAGTCGATCGCCTGTCCCAACTGGTAGCAGCCCAGGAACGGGTAGATCTCCAACGGCTCGCCGGCCAGGGTGTCCGGCACGGGCGAGTAGTGGCTCAGCGCCACCAGCACGTCACACTCCAGCGAGCGCAGCGCCTCGCCCAACCGGTCGGCGCTCTCGGTGGTGGTGCGGACGAACGCCTTCATCTCCGGCTCGCCGAAGTCGCTGGCGCACCGGCCGGCGAAGCCGCCGCCGAAGCCCTTCACGCCGGCGACACCGAGCCGGCCGCCGGGGCAGTCCAGCACCACACCGTCGCCTTCCAGCACGGTGATGCCCGCCTCCGCCAACGTGCCTACCACCTGTGGCACCTGGTCGCACTGGTGGTCGTGGTTGCCCAGCACGGCGATCACGGGGACCCCCAGCCCGCCGAACTCCCGGGCCACGCAGCGGGCCTCGGCCTCGGTGCCGTGCCGGGTCAGGTCACCGGCGAGCAGCAGCACGTCGGCGCTGGCGGGCAACTCCTCCAGGGCCGGCCGGAAGCGGCCGACCACGTCCTCGTCCAGATGCACGTCGCCCACGGCGGCGATCCGGATAGCCATCGAACCTCCTCAGGGCAGTTGCTCGATCTCCGTGGGCGCCTGCGCGCGGATCACCCCGATGTCGCTGGTGATCGGCACGTCCGGGAAGCGCTCGGCCACCCGGCGCAGGATCTCGTCCCGCCGGTGCGCGCTCTCCACCTCGCCGTACAGCACGAGGGCACGTTCGGTGCGGACCACGGTGATCCCCTGTTCGGCGACGGTCGGATCCTCGGCGAGCAGCCGGTGGATCTCCGCCTCGACGTACTCGTCAGGTGGCCCGGCGCCGGAGCCGCGGTGCACGGTCACGGTCTCTCCCTCCCGTCGGCCGTGCCGGGGTCCGGCACGACGTCCAGCCTGTCCAACAGCACCAGGAACGACTCGGCGTACGGCGAGTGCTGCGTCTCCTTGCGTACCCGTTCCCAGTCGATCTGCTCGCGCAGCGACCGGGCCAGCGGCAGCCCGCGCGCGAAGTCGCAGTAGTGCTGGGAGAAGCTCAGCAGCTTGTGCACCATCAGCTGGGTGGCCGACAGCACCGGCATGTTAATGGCGTCCACCGGACGCATCACCGTGTCGGCGAAGGTCTCCTCGGTCACCGGAGTCTCGATCGGGCGGTGGATCAGGTCCACCATCCGGCCGCCGTCGTAGACCTTGACCAGCCAGTCCTCCGGTGGCCGCTCGGCGGTGAAGCCGGTCTGGACCAGCGCCTCCAGCGCTGCCTCGACGTCCGGCTCCCGGATGAGGAAGTCGACGTCGTGCTCGCTGGAGTGCCCGCCGTGCGCATACACGGCGAAGCTGCCGCCGAGGGCGAACGGGATCTCCGACTGTTTGAGCACGGCGGCGACCTTCTTGAGGGTGTGCAGGAGAGTCTCGTCGTCGCGCTCGGCCATCTCGCCTCTCCCGTCGACTGGTCGGATGACACCGGTGGGATCCCCGGTCGGTACCCGGCAATCCGGTCGTCCACACCTGCGGCGCTCGTGGAAGGGTGCGAACAGGGATCAAAGGCATGGATGACGCAGAAGCTCGGGCGTGGGTCGGATAACCTGTGGAGGGTGGCCAGATCGACGGGAGTCCCCGGATCAACGGGAGGCAGGTGCGGCAGCGCCCGGCTACGCACCGTGGCCCTGATCGGCATCGACGGCTCGGGCAAGACCACTCAGGCGTACCGGCTCGCCGAGGCACTCGGCGCGGCCGGATATCCCGCCACCTATCACCGCAACGCGGGCGGCCGGCGATGGCTCGGTCGAGCCGCGCTCCGCCTCGGCCGGCCGGACGCCCAGCGGCTCCTCGGTCGCGACGGAATGCTCCTGGTGGAATCCGCCCTGCGCTGGCTGGCCATCGCGATGGCGCTGCTCGGCAGCCTGTTCACCGGCCGGGTGGCCGTGATGGACAGGTACGCCGCCTGCCAGTACGCCAGCCTCCGGGCGCACGGCGGGCACCGCTGGGAGCGCCTCGTCCGGGCCGCCTACCGGCTGTTCCCCCGACCGCAGGTGACGTTCCTGCTCAGCGTGGAGCCGGGCGAGGCATACCGGCGGATCGAGCGGCGCGGCACCGACCACGAGAGCCTGGACTATCTGACCGCCGCCGATCTCGCGTACCGCACGTTGCCGGAGCGCCCGACGTTCGTGCCGGTGGACGCCGGTGGGCGGCCCGAGGACGTCGCTCGCGAGATCCAGCGGCACCTGGCCGCCTGGCTGGCGGCCGGCGGTGAGCCGGCGCGGGCCGAGGCGCGGACGCCGGGACGGCCGTCCGGCCTGATCCCCCTTCAGGCCCGGCCGTAGACCGGTACGGCCGCGCCGCTGGTCGGCGCCGACTCGTCCGACGCGAGGAAGCGGATCACCGAGGCGATCTCCGCGGGGTCGACCCAGCGCGTCTGGTCCGCGCCGGGCATCGCGTCCCGGTTGGTCGGCGTGTCGATGACGCTGGGCAGGACCGTGTTGCAGCGGACCCCGGCCGTCCGGTACTCCACCGCGACGGCGGAGGCGAAGCCGAGCACGGCGGCCTTCGCGGTCACGTAGCCGGCGACACCCGGGAACGGCGCGACGGCCGCCCGGGCCGCGACGCAGACCACCGCGCCGCCGCCGGCGCCGACCAGGTGGGGCAGTGCGGCGCGGGTGACCAGATGGGTGGGGCGGAGGTTGACGGTAAGCATCCGCTCGAATTCCTCGATCGGGGTCTCGTGCACCAGCCCGGTGCTGGCGTAGCCGCCGACGAGGTTGACCACGGCGCGCAGTGGCGCCTCGGGATCGCCGGCCGCCACCTCGGCCGCCCGGGCGGCGTCCTGTGCGTCGGTCAGGTCCGCGACGAGCCGGACCGGCTCGTTGGCGTCCGGCCGGGGGTCGGGGCCGGCGGTCGGCG
This sequence comes from Micromonospora tarapacensis, assembly GCF_019697375.1. NCBI lineage: Bacteria > Bacillati > Actinomycetota > Actinomycetes > Micromonosporales > Micromonosporaceae > Micromonospora > Micromonospora tarapacensis. The sequence continues at coordinate 940,569 of NZ_JAHCDI010000003.1, forward strand.
TTGTGGGGCGACCACCCGCCAGCCCGCCTCGACGAACGCGGCGGTGACCGCCGCGCCGAGCCCGCCCGTGCCTCCGGTGACCAGCACACTCCGATCCGCCATGGACTGAGGCTAGTGCGGTGTCCCGGAACGTGGCCAGTGCCGCCGTCCGGTCGGTCGGGCGGCCGGCCCCGCCCGACCGGTCGGACCCGGCCCGGCGGGGAGGCGGGCGCCTGGGGCGGGGTGGCAGGCTGGACCCACGGGTAGGCGCGGTCTGGTTGACGCCCCCGAACTGGTGAAAGTAAGTTTCAGCTGTGGCGAATAGGCCGAAGATTTCCGCAGGTCACGAGCGGAGTGGGCTGATCGTCCACATCAGCGGCCTGCTCCCGGCGCTGTCCCCGGCCGAGCAGCGGGTCGCCCGGCTGGTGGTCGCCGACCCCGCCGACGCCGCCCGGCGGACCATCACCGACCTCGCCACCGCCGCCGAGACGTCCGAGGCGACCGTGATCCGGTTCTGCCGGTCGGTCGGCCTGGACGGCTACCCGCAGCTGCGGATCCGGCTCGCGGCCGAGGCGGCCCGGCGGGTCGAACCCCCGGACGCACGAATGGTCGGCGGGGACATCCCGCCCGGCGCCGACCTGGCACAGATCATCGCGACCATCGCCTTCAACGACGCGCGGGCGGTGGAGGAGACGGCGGAACAGCTCGACCCGGCGATCTGCGAGCGGGTGGTGGACGCGATCGTCGGTGCCGGTCGGATCGACATCTACGGTGCCGGCGCGAGCGGCGTGGTGGCCGCCGACTTCCAGCACAAGCTGCACCGGATCGGCCGCACCGCCTTCTACTCCGCCGACCTGCACACCGCGCTGACCTCGGCGGCCCTGCTCGGCCGGGGCGACATCGCCATCGGCATCTCGCACACCGGCACCACCTCGGACGTGGTCGAGGTGCTGGCACAGGCCCGGGCCCGGGGAGCCACCACGGTGGTGCTGACCAACTTCCCGCGCTCGCCGGTCACCGACGTCGCCGACCACGTGCTTACCACCGCCGCGCGGGAGACCACCTACCGATCCGGTGCGACGGCCAGTCGGCTCGCCCAGCTGACCGTGGTCGACTGCCTGTTCGTCGGGGTGGCCGTGCGCAACCGCCCCCGGGCCCGCAAGGCGCTGCGGGCGACGGCCGAGGCGGTCCGCTCCCACCGGCTCGGCTCCGGCCGGAGGCGCGCCTGACCAGCCGGTGCCGTGCTGCCCCGCGGTGGATGCCTCGTCCGGGTGGAACCGTTCCGGAGGCGGTGCCGGTCGACGGGGATGAAGGCGGGCACGGCGTGAAGCTCGTGCCGAACGGTTCTCGGCGGCGGTCACGGCGCGCCTGGTGCGGGGGGCGGGCATAGGACCGGGGCACGGATTGTTCATCTGGGCGTGGGGTAATACCACCGGCGTGGATGAACCAATCCGTCCGTGCGCGCGTATCCGGCAGTGACCGGGATCGCAGCACGGTGGTGACCCGGGTCGCTGTGCCTGTCGGCCGAGCAGTGTTGCCTTGGACCGGTACGGTCGGCGATCCGTCCGTCTCGTCGGTCGCCTGTCGGGACGGTCAGGGCAGAGTCCTGACAGCAAACATGGACCGTGCTCTCAGCTGATTATCAGGCATTCGTGACACTTTCGACCCACGACATGGAATCCCCGACACGTCTCATCTGTTGTGTAGATGTCAGCACCGGTGGGCACAGCGGAGGTTACGGGGGAGGGCTGATGGGCGTGGGGATGGCAAGGAACCGGGGAACCGGCGCGAGCGAGGGGACCGTGGGCAACGTGGACAAGAACATTGGTATGCGAACCGACGAGGTCGCCGAGGAGCGCGACCTGGTCGGAGTCTACCTGCACGAGATCTCCCGGACGCCGCTGCTGGACGCCGCCACGGAGGTCGATCTCTCCAAGGCCATTGAGGCTGGCCTCTACGCCGAGCACCTGCTCGACGAGGACCAGGTGCCCGACGGCGTCACCCGGGAGGAACTGGCCCGAGTGGTCGCCGACGGCGAGCGGGCCAAGGATCTGTTCATCCGGGCCAACCTCCGACTGGTCGTGTCGATCGCCCGACGTTACGTCCGCTCCGGGATGCCCATGCTGGACCTGATCCAGGAGGGCAACACGGGCCTGGTCCGGGCGGTCGAGAAGTTCGACTACGAGCGGGGCTTCAAGTTCTCGACCTACGCGACCTGGTGGATCCGCCAGGCGATCAGCCGGGCGATCGCCCAGCAGGAGCGCACCGTGCGACTGCCGGTGCACCTCGTCGAGGACGTCAACCGGATGCGAAACGTGGCCCGGCAGTTGACCCGTGAGCTGGGCGGTGATCCGGAGCCGGAGCAGATCGCCAGGGCCCTGGGCGTGACCGTCGAGCGGGTCAACGAGCTGGTTCGCTGGTCGCAGGACACCGTCTCGCTGGACACGCCGGTCGGCGACGACGGCGACACCAACCTCGGCGACCTGGTCGCGGACAGCGACGCCCCGTCGCCGGAGGAGATCGTCCTCACCGGGCTGGAACGGCAGCGGATCGAGGGGCTGCTCAATCACCTGGACGACCGTTCGGCCGGGATCATGCGGGCCCGCTACGGGCTGGAGGACGGTCGGGAGCACTCGCTGACCGAGGTGGCTTCGCGGTTCTCGCTGTCCCGTGAGCGGATCCGGCAGCTGGAGATCCAGGCGCTCGGCCGGCTGCGCGAGCTGGCCCGTGCGGAGGGCCTGCAGGCTGCCTGATCTGGTAACAGTGACGGCGAACGGCCGGCGTCCGATAGGGGGACGCCGGCCGTTCGCCGTTCCCGCGCGGTAACGGCGGGGACTTGCGGGGTCGTCTCAGCGCACCCTGCCGTAGCCGTACGGCGGCATCAGATCCACGTCGCGCTTTTCCACGTTGCGGCCGAAAGTCGGTGAGTGGATGACCTGCCCACCGCCCACGTAGATCGCCACGTGCCCGAGGCTGCGGTAGAAGACGAGGTCTCCGGGGCGCAGCTCACTCCGGCTGATGTGCGCCACCACGCCCCACTGCATCCGGGTGTTGTGCGGCAGCGACCTGCCCGCCGACCGCCACGCGGCCGAGGTCAGCCCGGAGCAGTCGTAGCCACCCGGCCCGTCCTGACCCCAGGCGTACGGCTTGCCCAGCGCCCCATAGGCGTACCTGACGGCGGCGCCCGCCTGACCGGCGACCGCGGGCGCTTCGGCAGCGCTGTCCGCCCGGTCGGTCGGGCGCTCGGCGGCCCGGCCGTACGCCTGCCGGCGCAACTCGTAGAGCCGGGCCAGGTCACGCTCGATCCGTCGCTTCGCCGCGGTCAGTTCCCGGGACTGCGCCGCCTGTTGACTGAGCGTGACGTCCAGCCGGGTCTTCTGGTCGAGCAGTCGCCGCTGGTCGGCGGCGTAGCTGGCGATGGTGGCCTGCTGCTGCCGGGTCAGGTGGTCCAGCGTGCCGAGCCGGTCGAGCACGGAGGCGGAGTCGCCGCCGTGCAGCAGCGCGTCGACGGTGCCGAGGTTGCCGGTCTTGTACGCGGTCACCGCCAACTCGCCGACGTCCGCCCGGCTCTGCTCGGCCTGCTGCTCCAAGGGCCCGAGCCGTTCCTGTAGCCGCTTGACGGCGGTCCGGTTCTCCTTGATCTTCTCTCGCAGCTCGTTGTGGGCCTCCACCACGCGTTCCAGCTCGGTGGAGGACTTCTCGATCCGCCGGGTCAGCTCGGCGGGGGAGGGTTCGGCCCGGGCCACCGTTGCCGGCATGACCAGCACCAACGAGAAGGCGGTGACCGTCAGGGCGCGCAGCGTGTGCGTCAGGGACGACAAGAGCTCGAATGCTCCTCTCCCGGGGCCGGCGCGGGCTGCTGATGCTCCGCGACGGCATCGGCCCAGTGCCGTCCGGGTGGACGGCGGCCGACCGGGCCGACCTGCCCAACCTAGTACGGGACGGGAGTCGTCCGCAGAGAAAGTCGGGACCAATGGTGGTGGTGGGGCCGGCCGTTCGACGTGCAAGTCGCAGTTGACTACCTATGTAGGCAGATGCCGGACTGGTCGCTCCCGGCATATGACGTCGGATGCCACACCGCTATAACCGATAAGACGGACTTGGAATGCTCTTTCCGGCGGGAGGTACCCCGGTCGGGCGCCCGTGACCACGGGAAACGGTCGGCTCGGCTGGCGGGCGCAGCACACAATGAAGCGCGCAGCCGGGATTCCCGTCGACCGGCATCGATGCAGAGGCCGACGGAACCCGACCCGGCGCTGGCAGCCGTGGGAGGAGGGGCCGTGAACGGTGATGGCGCGACGACGCGACCGCCGCGGACGCCACGCGGCGCCGGCAGGGAGCCGAGGCTGCTCTACGCCCGACCCGGAATCATCGTCACGGTCGACCGGTTCACGGTCGGCCGCGCCAGCTGGCGGGTCGCCGAGCTGACCCACCTGCACAGCACGCGGGGACCGCACGACCGGGTGGCGACCCGGGCGGTGCTGGTCTCCGCTGTGATGATCGGCGGTGTCGGCCTGCTGCTCGGCTTCAGCGGAGGATTGCAACGGCTCACCGCCGGGGCGTACCTCCTGCTCGGCGCCGTGTTCCTGGTGCCGGTGCTGCTCGCGGCGGCCGGCGACCGGTGGCGCCCGCCGGCATACGAACTGTGGGGCCGTTGTGCGGGAGTGGACGAGCTGCTGTTCAGCAGCGACGACGAGCAGCAGTTCGGCCAGGTGAGCCGGGCGCTGCGCCGGGCGCGGGAGTCGAACGGCTACGGTGGCTGGGAGGACCCGATGGCCACCGCGGATCCGTGGCGACCTCGACGCTGAACCAGGCCGGCTAGCCGGCAACCGGCTCCGGTGCCTGCTCCCGCTCCCGCTGCTCGGCCGTGACCATCGCACTCACCCGGCGCTCGGCCCAGAAGGAGACGAACGGCACGGTGCCGGCCAGCATCACCAGGATCATCCGCTTGAGCGGCCAGTCGGCCCGGCGGGACAGGTCGAACGCGGCGACCAGGAAGACCATGTAGAGGAAGCCGTGTGCCTGGCCCACGGTCTCCACCACGACCGGGTTGTCGAAGCCGTACTTGAGCGGCATGCCGATCACGACCAGCAGGATCAGCACCACGCCGACGACCCAGGCGATCACTCGGTAGCGGGTGAGGGCAGCGCGCACTTCTCGTCCGTCCTTCCGGAGCCGGCTCAGCCGGGATAGTCGCCGGGCTTCGCGCCCGGGTTGGCGTTCAACCATGACAGGTAGCGGTTGTAGGCGGCCAGATCGGCATCGTCGGCGTCACCGGCGCTGGATCGGATGGCCCGCACCGGGCGGCGGATCCCGGTTCGCGGCCGCCCCACCCCGGCGGCATCGGCCGGCTCGGCCGCCGCGGCGGCTCCCGCCGCGACGGGATCCGTGCCGTCGGCGGCCGGCGTCCCGGTGCCGCCCCGGCCCGCGGCCCGGGCCGGCGATCCACCGCCCAGGGCATGACGCACCTCGCGCCACCAGACGAAGACCACGAACCCCGCGAAGATCGGCCACTCGACGGCGTAGCCCCAGCTGATGGCGTTACCCGCGGTGGCGCGGCTGACCTGCCACCAGCCCAACCCGAGGAACGTGGTCACCAGCACGACCATGGCCACGTGGCGGGCGATCCACGCCGGGGTCCAGAGCCGCTTCATGGCAAAAGGGTACCGGGGACCGGTGGCGATCTCCGACGCGACGTCGTAGTGGCCGGTGGTTTGGCCGTACCCGCGGTGGGCAACCGTACAGACGCCAGCCCACGACGGACGAGGGGGCGAGATGACGGCATCGGGACGACAGGACGGATTTCCCGCCGGCGGCACGGAGGTGAGCCCCGAACAGCGGATTCCCGAGTGGGGCGACGACCGGGTGGCGGCACCGGCGTTCGACGCCGACCTGCCCGGCATCGACCCGGCCGAGCTGGCCGAGGAGGACCTCATCCGCGAGATGCAGAGCCTGCACCGCACCCGGCTGGACACGCTCCGCCACGCGACGGACTCGGCGCTCGCCAACCATCTGCGGCGAACCGCCGAACTGGAGACCGAGTACCTGGCCCGGCACCCGGGGCGAGAGGTGGACCCGAGCCGGCTGCGGGACCTGTGATGGCATCCGCGGAGCGCGGCGTGTCCGCACCTCCCGAGGTCGCCTTCAACACCGCGACCGACCCCGACCGGATCTCCGCCTGGCTGCCCGAGCCGCTGCTGTCGGCTGATCCGTCCCGCGACGGTGACGCCGAGCGGCTGCGGGCTCGCTGGGACGCGCGGCGCACCGACTGGTCCGCCGAGCTGTGCGTGGAGCCGGCAGATGCCGGTGGCTCCTGGCTTCGGCTGGAACTCGGCGGCGGTGGCGCGGAGGCTGACCGGTTGGCCGGTGAGGCGCTGACCAACCTCGTCCGCGAGGTGGCCGACAACCTGCAGGCCGGCTGACCCGGCCGAGACCGCCGCCCCCTCGCGGGGGCGGCGGATCGTTACTTGACCCGAAGGAGGCCGGGTGAGCGATCTGAAGCAGAAGGTGGCGCGGCTGCGGCAGGCGTACGCGCCCCACGAACATCGTCCGCTCGGTGGCTACCTGGCGGCCATGGGCACCTATGCCGGGGTCGCCGGCGCGATCGCGGGTCTGGTCAAGGTGACCGGACGCACCGTGCCGGATCGACCCGCCACCTCGGATGTGGTGCTGCTGGCCATCGCCACCCACAAGCTCAGCCGGCTGCTGTCCAAGGACGCGGTGACCAGTCCGCTGCGCGCCCCCTTCACCCGCTACGACCGGCCGATCGGCAGCGGCGAGGTGATGGAGCAGGTACGCGACTCGGGCAGCTCCACCCGGCACGCCATCGGCGAGTTGCTCAGCTGCCCGTTCTGCCTGGCGGTCTGGGTGGCGACCGGGCTCACCGGCGGCCTGGTGCTCGCGCCCCGGCTGACCCGCCTGGTGGCCACCGCGCTGACCGCGGTGGCCGCCTCCGACTTCCTCCAGATGGGTTACGCGGTCGCCCAGCAGGCCGCCGAGGGCGACGAGGAGGACTGACGCGATGCAGCGCCGGCCGGGCCCTGGTGCACGGGTCCGGCCGGCGTCGGGTGGGTGGCCGCCGATCAGCGTTGCATGCCGGACCAGCCGCGTGGGGACTCGGGCTCCCGCTCGTCCTCGTCCGCGCCGGTGACGATGTCCCGGTCGACGGCGGTGCGGTCGTGCTCGTTGGCGAAGTCGGGTTCGGGCAGGGTGTCCGTGCCCTCGGGCGGCTGGCCGAGGGCGGACGTCCGTTCGCGCTGGTGCTTCTCGGGCTGGGACATGCGCTCCCCTTCTCGTCGCCGGTGCGGCCGGCGCACCGGCCGTGGTCGGCGGGCCGGCTCAACCGACCGATCCACCCAGCAGGTCGGTCACCTCGTCGACCGCGTACTCGCCCTGCGGCAACGCGTTCAGCCGGGCGAGCAACTGCGCCGGCAGTTCCGCGGCGACCGCGCGGCGGTAGATGTCCACCTGGCTGATCCGCTCCTGACCGTGGTAGAGGTCGTCGAGCAGCTCGTCGAGTGGCCGGGTGTCCACCTCCTCGGTCTCCACCTCGTCGGGTACGGCGGCGGCCGTGCCGGGCAGGTCGGTGACGGGCGGATCGAGCGCGGCGGTGTCGACCACGGGAACGTCGGCCAGGATGGCCTCGGGCAGCCGCGCCTCAGTCGTGGGTGCCGTGGGCGCCTCGGTCACGGGTACGTCGTCGGTCACCCGCGACGGCTACCCGCGCCCGTACCGGTGAAACACCGGTCCACCCCGACCCACCCGCTGATCACGAAATTGACGGCCGCTCCGAGGCACTCGCCAACTTCATGATCAACAGGGGGTGGGCGTGGGCGGTGAAGCGTGCGGAGGGTGGTCAGGCCGGCGTCGGCAGGGAGCGCGGCCGGGGGTGGGTGGCGCGGCGGGTGCGGACGGCGGCGGCCAACTCGGCGAGAACCTCGTCGGTGGTGTCCCAGCCGATGCAGGCGTCGGTGACCGACTGGCCGTAGGTCAGCTCGCGGGTCGGGTCGAGGTCCTGCCGGCCGGGCACGAGGAAGCTCTCCAACATGATCCCGACGATGCCCCGCTGGCCGGCGGCGATCTGCCCGGCCACGTCGGCGGCCACCGTGGGCTGGTTGCGGTGGTCCTTGCCGCTGTTGGCGTGGCTGGCGTCCACCACCAGTCGCTCCGGCAGGGCGGCGGCCCGCAGCAGCTCCAGCGCGCCCGCCACCGACTCCGCGTCGTAGTTCGGCCGGCCGCCGCCGCCACGCAGCACCAGGTGCCCGTCCGCGTTGCCCCGGGTGTGCATGATCGCCGGAATGCCGGAGACGTCGATGCCGGGGAAGACGTGCGGCACGCCGGCCGCCCGGATGGCGTCGACCGCCGTGGCGATGCTGCCGTCGGGTCGGTTCTTCATGCCGATCGGCATGGACAGGCCGGAGGCGAGCTGGCGGTGCACCTGGCTCTCCACGGTGCGTGCCCCGATCGCCCCCCAGGCGACCGTGTCCGCGATGTACTGCGGGGTGATGGGGTCGAGGAACTCGCAGCCCACCGGCAGGCCCAGGCGCAGTACGTCGAGCAGCAGCGCCCGGGCCCGGCGCAGGCCGGTGTTGACGTCGCCGGAGCCGTCCAACCCGGGGTCGTTGATCAGGCCCTTCCAACCCACCGTGGAGCGCGGCTTCTCGAAGTACACCCGCATCACCACCAGCAGGTCCTCGGCCACCCGCTCGGCCGCCTCGCGGAGCCGGTGTGCGTAGTCCAGGGCAGCGGCCGGGTCGTGGACCGAGCACGGCCCCACCACGACCAGCAGCCGGTCGTCGGCCCGGTCGAGCACCCGGCCGACCGCCCGCCGGCCGGCCAGCACGGCCGAGGTGAGGCCGTCGTCCAGGGGCAGCTCGTGGTGCAGCAGGGCCGGGGTGGTCAGCGGCACGACACGGTCGATCCGCTGGTCGATGACCCGGTGGTTCTCCGGGGTGGTCACGGTGGGCGTCCTTCCGCCGACCGCACCCGGGGCCGGTGCCCGGGTCGAGCCGGCTGCTCGTACGCGAAAGGGCAGGAACGAAAGCTCCTGCCCGGCCGGCTCGAAAACGGTGACGTCAGATCAGGGTGAGGTCACCGGCCTGCGAGCCGGCTGCCTAAACCATCGATACGAGCGCGTCACGGCGGTAAGCGTACCCGACGTGCGAAGGTGCTCACCCCCTCGTCGGCAAAGGCTCGCTTCGTGTTCACCCTCATCGATGATTCCGTCAGTAGGCGGCATCACCTACGAGGTGCGCGGCCCGTTCCGCTGAGGTGCGCCGAGGTGAGAGGAAGGGCCCGTGCGCAGGCCGCGACTCGGCGCGAGGAAGGACCCCTCCTCTCCCGCGTACCGAAGATCCTGCGTGCCGAGGACGGGGGCGGGGTATGAGGAGCGGCATGAGTGACGAGCGGAGCGACCAAAAGCGGGTCCAGTCCCGCGCCCACCTGCTGCCGGAGGAGGCGGCCGCCGGCAGCGACGACGCGCCGGCACAGGCGGACGCGATCCTCGCCGAGTCAGACGCCCGGGAAGCCGACCGGAACGCCGCCCCGGACACCGTGCTGGAGCGGCGTACCTCGGACCAGACCGTGAACCCCATCGAACCGCCGGACTGAGCGCCGGCCCGGCGCCCTCGGCGGACCGTCGATGCCGACCGCCCGGAGGGTGCCGCGTCGGGTGGCGGGCGACGCGTCGGCGCCGGCTCGCCGGTGGGGCGTCCCGAGAGCCGGTGGGGCGTCCCGAGACCTGCCGAGGCGGGAGATCGGATAGCGTCGGTGCCATGCCCGACAGTGGTTACCCCTGGCCCATCTCGACGACCCGACTGGACAACGGCCTGCGCGTGGTGATCAGCGAGGACCGCACCGCTCCGGCGGTCGCGGTCAACCTCTGGTACGACGTCGGCTCCCGGCACGAGCCGGCCGGTCAGACCGGGTTCGCGCACCTCTTCGAGCACCTGATGTTCGAGGGCTCGGTGCACGTGGCGAAGACCGAGCACATGAAGCTGGTGCAGGGGGCGGGCGGCTCGCTCAACGCCACCACCAACCCGGACCGCACGAACTACTTCGAGACGGTCCCGGCCGAGCATCTGGAGTTGGCGCTCTGGCTGGAGGCCGACCGGATGGGTGGGCTGGTGCCGGCGCTCACCCAGGAGACGCTGGACAACCAGCGGGACGTGGTCAAGAACGAGCGGCGGCAGCGCTACGAGAACGTGCCGTACGGCGACGCCTGGCTGCGGCTGCTGCCCCTGCTCTATCCGCCGGGCCACCCCTACCATCACGCCACCATCGGCTCGATGGCCGACCTGAACGCCGCCGACCTGGCCACCTTCCAGGCGTTCCACCGGACCTACTACGCGCCGAACAACGCGGTCCTCACCGTGGTCGGCGACACCAGCGCCGACGAGGTCGTCGCCCTGGCCGGGAAGTACTTCGGCGCGATCCCGCCCCGGCCGGAGATCCCTCCGGCGCCGGACGGTCGGGTCGTGCCGGCCGCGGGTGTGCCCGCCGAGGAGACGGTGGTCACCGACGTGCCGGCCCCCCGGGTGTACGTCGCGCACCGCACCCACCCGTTCGGCAGCCCCGAGTACGACGTGGTGACCGTGCTGGCCACGGTGCTGGGTAGCGGCCGGGGCAGCCGGCTCTACCAGCGCCTCGCCGACGGCGAGCGGATCGCCCAGCCCGACCTGGTCGGGGCGTACGGGGTGGATCTGGCGCACGCCCCGGCGCCACTCATCGCCACCGCCACCGCGCGGCCCGGGGTCAGCGGTGAGCGGCTGGCCGCCGGGCTCGCCGAGGTGGTCGACGAGTTGGCCACCGTGCCGGTCACCGCCGCCGAGCTGGACCGCGCGAAGGCGCTGCTGACCACCGCGTGGTGGCGACAGATGTCCACGGTGGACGGACGGGCGGACGCGCTGGGCCGGTACGCCACGCAGTTCGGCGACCCGGCCAGCGTCGCCGAGCGGCTGCCGGCCTGGCTCGCGGTGACCGCCGAGCAGATCGCCGAGGTGGCGGCCGAGGTGCTCGCCGCCGACGACCGGGTGACCCTGACCTACCGTCCCGAGGAGAAGCCGTGAGCGCGAGGAGTGAGCGGCGCGGCCCGGCGGGGCGCTGGGCCCTGGCACCCGTGAGCCCCGCAGTCGCGAACGAAAGGATTGCTCAGTGACGTTGATCGCCGACCGTCCCGGGCCGGGCGAGGCCCGCCCGTACCGCTTCCCGCAGGTGGTCCGCCGCTCGGTGGCCGGCGGTCAGGTCGTCGCCGCGCACCTGCCCGGCCAGAATCTCGCCGTCGCGCTGCTGCTGCTGGACGCGGGGGCGGGCCGGGAACCCGTGGGCCGGGAGGGGCTCGGCGGGGTGCTGGCAAAGGCTCTCGAGGAGGGCACCACGCAGCGCGACGCCACCGCGTACGCGCTGGCCATCGAGGCACTCGGCACCGAGTTGGTGACCGGGCTGGACTGGGACACCTTCCAGGTGAGCGTGCAGGTGCCGGTGGAGCGGCTGGGCGCGGCGGTGGAACTGCTCGCCGAGGCGGTGCGTACGCCGAGGTTGGACCCGGACGACGTCCGGCGGGTCCGCGACGACGAGGCGACCGCGTTGCGGATGGACTGGGCCAATCCCGGCCCGCGCGCCGACGCGGCGTTGCGTGCCGACCTGTTCGGTGCCGCCAACCGGTGGGGCCGACCGATGTACGGCGACCCCGACTCGGTGGCCGGCCTGGACGTGGAGGACGTCAACGTCTTCCACTCGGAGTGGTTCCTCCGCCCGGGAACCCTCGTGGTCGCCGGTGACCTGGACCGGCTCGACCTGGACGCGCTCGCCGCGACGGCATTCACCGGCACCGGCGGCGGCCCGGTGGACCGGGGCGCGCCGATCGAGGTGCCGGCGCGAGCCGGGCGCCGGATCATCCTGGTCGACCGGCCCGGCTCGGTGCAGTCCACGCTGCGGCTCGGGCATCCCGCGCCGCATCGGGCGCACCCGGACCACGTACCGATCGCCCTGGCCGGCACGCTGCTCGGGGGGGCGTTCACCTCCCGGCTGAACCACCTCATCCGCGAGGTGCGCGGCTACACGTACGGCATCCGGGGCGATTTCGGGTCGTCCCGCCGGCTCGGCCGGTTCGCGGTCAGTTCCGGCGTGCAGACCGCCGTCACCGCACCGGCGCTGGTGGAGGTGGTCGGGGAGATCGCGCGTACCCAGGCCGGTGGGGTGACCGAGGACGAGTTGGCCGTGGCCCGGTCCTGGCGGGCGGGGCAGCTCTCGGTCGAGTTGCAGAGCCCCCGGGCGATCGCCGGCGCGTTGAGCACGCTGGTGGTGCACGACCTGCCGGACGACTATCACGCCCGGCTGCGCGAGGCACTGCTCGCCGCCGACGTGGCCCAGGTCTCGGCGGCCGCCGCCGCCCACCTGCGGCCGGAGTCGCTGACCCTGGTGGTGGAGGGTGACGCCGCACTGATCAGGGACGAGCTGGTCGCCACCGGCCTCGGTGAGCTGGTCGACCACCCCGCGGCGGGCTGACCTAACCGGCGTGCGCGGGGCCGGTCTCCGGCCCCGCCGCCCGCTGCGCCGAGTCGGACCGGACCGGTGCAGCGCGGCTGCCCCTACCGGGTGGGCGGTGGCGGTGAGTGTGACGTCGGTCGCGGTCGCGGCAGTTTCGGCAGAGATGTTGCGGTCGGGGCGGGCCGGGCGACGCTGTTCTTCCGGAGATCTGACCGATCGGGAGGTGGCTGTCCGGGGCGGGCCGGCCCGGCCCGGCCGCCGGCGACCCCGGGCGGTGGGAAAGCGCTCCCGGTCGACGCGCCGGGCTGGGTAGCCTCGCGGCATGAGGATCGGCATTGTGGGAGCCACCGGCCAGGTCGGTGGCGTGATGCGGCAGGTGCTGGCGGAGCGGGAGTTCCCGGCGGAACAGGTCAGGTTCTTCGCCTCGGCGCGGTCGGCCGGCCGGACAATTGCCTGGCGCGGCGAGGAGATCACCGTCGAGGACGCGGCCACCGCCGACTACTCGGGGCTGGACATCGTGATCTTCTCCGCGGGCAAGGGCTCCGCGAAGGAGTTGGCGCCACGGGTCGCCGCCGCCGGTGCCGTGGTCATCGACAACTCCTCGGCGTTCCGGATGGACCCGCACGTGCCGCTGGTCGTCGCCGAGGTCAACTCGCACGCCGCCGCCGCCCGGCCCAAGGGCATCATCGCCAACCCGAACTGCACCACCATGGCCGCGATGCCGGTGCTGCGCCCGCTGCACGCCGAGGCGGAGCTGGTCAGCCTGGTCGTCTCGACGTACCAGGCGGTCTCCGGTGCCGGGCTGGCCGGCGTCGCCGAGCTGGACGAACAGATCCGCAAGGTGGCCGAGACGGCGACCGGGCTGACCTTCGACGGCGCCGCGGCGGATTTCCCCGCCCCGCGCTCGTTCGCCCGGCCCATCGCGTTCAACGTGCTCCCGCTGGCCGGCTCGGTCGTCGACGACGGTTCGGGGGAGACCGACGAGGAGCAGAAGCTCCGCAACGAGAGCCGCAAGATCCTGGAGATTCCTGGCCTGAAGGTCTCCGGGACCTGCGTCCGGGTGCCGGTCTTCACCGGGCACTCGCTTCAGATCAACGCCCGGTTCGCCCGGCCGATCAGCCCGCGGCGGGCGCACGAACTGCTCGCCGGTGCCCCCGGTGTGGCGCTCTCCGAGGTGCCGACGCCGCTGCTTGCGGCCGGTCAGGATCCGACGTTCGTGGGCCGGATCCGCGCCGACGAGACCGTCGAGCACGGCCTCGCGTTGTTCTGCTCCAACGACAATCTGCGCAAGGGCGCCGCGCTCAACGCCGTGCAGATCGCCGAGCTGGTCGCGGCCGAGGGCTGAGGCGTGTCCCTGTCGACGACGTGGAGGATGCCGTGACCGACGACCAGAACCGGCAGGCGCTGGACGACCTGATCGCGAGCCGTTCGTTGGGGGTGCTGGCGACCATGAAGCGGGACGGGCGGCCGCAGCTGTCCAACGTGGTCTACGCGTTCGACCGGGAGGCGGGGGTGATCCGGGTGTCGGTGACCGACGGCCGGGCGAAGACCGCGAACCTGCGCCGCGACCCGCGCGCCAGCTTCCACGTCAGCAGCGACGACGGCTGGGCGTACGCGGTGGCCGAGGTGCGGGCCGAGCTGAGCCCGGTCGCGGTGGAGCCGGGGGACGACACCGTCGCCGAACTCGTCGGGCTCTACCGGGCGGTGCAGGGCGAGCACCCGGACTGGGACGACTACCGGCGGGCCATGGTCGGCGAGCGGCGGCTGGTGCTGCGGCTGCACGTGGAACGCCGCTACGGCGTCGCACCGCGCGGCTGACCGCCCCACGTTACTGGTCGGTGCGGCCGGGTAGACCCATGGTTGCCCCACACCCAGAGGGAGGCACCATGACAACGGTCGGAGAGTTCATGACCACCCGATTGGTGACCATGGACGGCAACGCCACACTGGTCGCGGCGGCCCAGGAGATGCGTGACTCCGCGATCGGCGATGTGGTGGTGACCGACGGCGACAGCGTGGTCGGTATCGTCACGGACCGGGACATCACGGTTCGCGGCGTCGCGGAGCAGATGGACCCGGACACCACCCGGCTGAACCAGATCACCAGCAAGGACGTGGTGACGGTGAGTCAGTACGATGACGCCGTCGCCGCCGCCGACCTGATGCGGACGTACGCCGTGCGGCGGCTGCCCGTGATCGAGGACGGCCGGCTGATCGGCCTGGTGTCGATGGGCGACCTGGCCGTCGAGCGGGAGCCCCAGTCGGTGCTCGCCGACATCAGCGCCGACGACCCCAACAACTGATCCACCCGCCGATCGAAGCCGGCTCCCCGGTGCGGGGAGCCGGCTTCGCGTCGCCGGCGTCGCCCGGCGACTCACCCCATCCGGGCGAGGTTGACGTCCCGGCCGGCGGGGACCCGAACCCGGGACACGAGTGACCGGGAGGAGGGTGGCGATGGCGGACACGACCACACGTTTCTTCGAGGACCTCGACCACCGGGGGTACGAGCCCCTGCTGGCGAAGACCTCCGGAGCCCTGCGCTTCGATCTGCACGAGGGGCCGCAGACCACGCACTGGCTGGTGCGGATCGACCGCGGGGAGGTCAGGGTCAGCCAGGAGGACATGGAGGCGGACACGGTGGTCGGCACCAGCCCGGAACTGTTCGAGGACCTGGTCACCGGCCGGGAGAACGGGCTGGCGGCGCTGCTGCGGGGGGACATGACGGTGACCGGCGACCCCCGCCTGGTGGTGCAGGTGGAACGGATCTTCCCCGGGCCGCCGTACGCCCAGGGGCCGCACCGCTACCGGAAGGGGGTGCAGTGATGGCGCCGAGCCACACCGTGCGGATCCTCGACGGCAACACCTTCGTCGTCTGCGAGCCCACCGGGGACATCGAGGCGACGCCGACGGAGCCGACCGGATTGTTCTCCATCGACACCCGCTTCCTGTCCAAGTGGGTGCTCACGGTCGACGGCGAGCGGCTGAACGCCCTCTCCTACGACGACCTCCAGTACTACGAGTCGCGCTTCTTCCTGGTGCCCGGCCTGGCCACGCACTACGTCGACGCGAAACTCTCGATCATCCGGGAGCGGGCGGTCGGTGAGAGTTTCCGGGAGAGCGTCACCATCCTCAACCACGACGAGAAGGCGGTCGAGCTGGAGATCCGGATGGACGCCGCCTGCGACTTCGCCGACCTGTTCGAGGTGAAGGACGAGATCCTGAACAAGAAGGGCGAGATCTATTCCGAGGTCGAGCCGGAGCGGCTGCGCCTCGGCTACCGGCGCGGCAACTTCAAGCGGGAGACGATCATCTCATCGTCCGCGCCGGCCCGGTTCGACCGCAGCGGCTTCGCGTACACCGTCCACCTGGAGCCGAACGAGCAGTGGGACACCGTCATCGACGTGCAGACCCTGGCGCTCGGTCCGGGCGGGCGGGACCTGCGGATGGGGGTGCAGGTGCACGCCACCGAGCGGCTCGCGCTCCAGCACGACCTGGAGGAGTGGATCCGCAAGGCACCGAAGGTGAACAGCGAGCACGGTGAGGTCGGCGCGACGTACCGAAAGTGCATCGTCGACCTGGCCGCGTTGCGCTTCTCGCCGCTGTCGCTCGGCGGCCAGATCCTCCCGGCCGCCGGCCTGCCCTGGTTCATGACCATGTTCGGCCGGGACAGCATCCTGACCTGCCTGCAGACGTTGCCGTTCACGCCCGAACTGAGCGCGACCACCCTGCGAATCCTGGCCGCCCTGCAGGGCACCCGGTTCGACGACTTCCGGGAGGAGGATCCGGGCCGGATTCTGCACGAGATGCGCTACGGCGAGAGCGCCGCGTTCGAGGAGCAGCCGCACTCGCCCTACTACGGCGCGGTGGACTCCACGCCGCTGTTCGTGGTGCTGCTCGACGAGTACGAGCAGTGGAGCGGTGACGGCGCGCTGGTCAGGGAGTTGGAGCAGGAGTGCCGCCGGGCGTTCGACTGGATCGACGACCACGCCGATCTGGTCGGCAACGGCTACATCTGGTACGAGCGGCGCAACACCGACACCGGCCTGGAGAACCAGTGCTGGAAGGACTCCTGGGACTCCATCTCCTACCGCGACGGCACGCTGCCGCCGTTTCCGCGGGCCACCTGCGAGGTGCAGGGGTACGCGTACGACGCGAAGATGCGCGGGGCGCGGTTGGCCCGCGAGTTCTGGGGCGACCCGGCGTTCGCCGATCAGTTGGAGCGGGAGGCCGCGGCGCTCAAGGAACGGTTCAACCGGGACTGGTGGGTCGCCGACGGCGGCTACTACGCGCTCGCGCTGGACCCGGACGGGCGGCAGTGCGACGTGCTCAGCTCCAACATCGGCCACCTGCTGTGGAGCGGGATCGTCGACGACGACCGGGCCGCGCAGATCGCGGAGCACCTGGTCGGGCCGCGGCTGTTCACCGGCTGGGGGGTTCGCACGCTGGCCGAGGGCGAGATCCGTTACAACCCCATCGGGTACCACAACGGCACCGTCTGGCCCTTCGACACCTCCTTCTGCGCCTGGGGACTGCGCCGGTACGGCTTCGCCGAGGAGGCGGCCACCATCGCCAGCGGGATCCTGGACGCTGCCCGGTACTTCGACGGGCGGCTGCCGGAGGCATTCGGCGGCTATCCGCGCGAGCAGACGAAGTTCCCGGTGGAGTACCCGACGGCGTGCAGCCCGCAGGCGTGGTCGACGGGTGCGCCGCTGCTGCTGCTGCGCACCATGCTCGGTCTCGAACCGCACGACGGGCACCTGGCGGTCGAGCCACGGCTGCCGGTGGGCATGGGGCGGATCGAGGTGCTGGACATCCCGGGCCGCTGGGGTCGGGTGGACGCCTTCGCCCGTGGCCGCCTCGACCTGCACGACCTGGCCGACTGATCGGGGCGGCGGCGACCCTACCGATGCGTAACCTACTCAGGGTAAAGTTGTCGGATGCCGGAACTCGTGTACCCACCCGTGATCGCCGCCGCCAAGACGATGTTCCGGGTCCTCGACCTCAAGCTGACCGTCGACGGCGACCACCACGTGCCCCGCACCGGTGGGGCGGTGCTGGCCAGCAACCATGTCAGTTACCTCGACTTCATCTTCTGCGGGCTGGGCGCGCTCGAGTCCAGGCGACTCGTCCGGTTCATGGCGAAGGATTCGGTGTTCCGGCACCGGGTGTCGGGTCCACTCATGCGCGGGATGCGGCACATTCCGGTGGACCGGCGCGCGGGCGCCGACTCGTACGCCGCCGCGGTGGGTGCGCTGCGGGCCGGCGAGGTGGTCGGAGTCTTCCCCGAGGCCACCATCAGCCGCTCCTTCACGGTCAAGGAACTCAAGAGCGGCGCCATCCGGATGGCTCGCGAGGCGGCGGTGCCGGTGCTGCCCGTCGCGCTCTGGGGAACCCAGCGCCTGTGGACGAAGGGCCGGCCGCGTACGCTCACCCGCCGGCACACCCCGATCACCATTCTGATCGGCGAGCCGATGGATTCGGTCGCCTATCCGGACACCCACGCGATGAGTGCCGACCTGCGCACCCGGTTGCACGCGCTGGTCGAGCGGGCCCAGCGGGAGTACCCGGACCAGCCCGCGACACCGGAGGACCGCTGGTGGCTGCCGGCTCACCTCGGCGGCAGTGCGCCGACCCCGGAGCAGGCTGCGCTGCTCGACGCCGGTGACCGCCGCGCCCCGACGAGCTGATCCGCGCCCGCACCGGACCCGGACGGGCAGCCCTGCCGGTGTGCCGCCGCCGGATTCCGGCCCGCCCGCCCGGATCCGGCGGTGCGGGTACGACCGCCGGCCTAACGCTGCCCGGACGCCGCGCCGTACGGCTGCGGATCGGCCTGTCGCGGCCGGTAGTAGTCGTCCCGGGAATGGAACTCGACGGGCAGGGAGCCGGGTAGCAGCACCCGCGTCGTACCGGCCAGCGGAGCTGTCCGGGTCAGCCGGGCCAGCGCGTCCCGCTCGGGCGGGGACAGGTCCACCAGCTCGGGCCGGAGCAGCCGGAACGTGGCCACGGCGTGGCGGACCAGCCGGGCGAGCTCGCCGACCAGAGGGCCCGCACCGACCAGGGCGAGCGCCGGCTGCTGGATGGTGCGCAGCGCGTCACAGACCACCAGCAGCCGGGCCGGGCCGTCCTCGCCGGCCGGCAGCAGCTCCAGCCGGGACGGCCACTGCCAGCGGATCTGTCCGCTGACGAGCCCCGGCATCGGGGTCACCTGGCGATGCCCGGCCCGGACGAGGGCGAGCCGCCCGGCGCCGCCGACGTGCACCAGCCGGCGATCGGTGACGGTGAGCGTGACCTGGGACGGCAGCGCCCAGCTGCGCCGGGCCTCGGTCGGGCCGAGCAGGTAACCCGCCACGTCCACCCGGTGGCGGCCGAGCACCCGCTCGTCACCGTCCGGCACCAGTTCGTGCCGGCGGTCCAGCACCGGGCCCGGGTCGTCGCCGGCCGCGTCGAAGCGATGCGGGGAGATGAAGAACGGGGACGCATCATCGTGCATCGTCAGGGACCTCCGGTGCAGACGGCATCTGCGGACGAGCCTCGCCGAGCCCGACGCGCCTGTCATGACGCCCGTTAGGGGGTCGGCCAATCGGCGGACGCCTGTGACCGGTAGATGCCAATTTCCTCCGGGCGGACGAGCCCGTCCTCGATCGCGCGGGCGAGCAACGCCGCCTTCGTGGCGGCCGGCCTGCCCGCCCGGGTGTACTTGATCCTCGCCCGGTCGACGTACTGCTTGACCGTGTGCTCGCTGATCCGCATCCGTCGGGCCACCGACGCCTTCGACATCGACTGGAACCACAGCAGCAGGGCCTCGCGTTCCTTGTCGGACAGCACCGGCCGATCCGGCCGCGGATCACCGACCATGGCCCCCGCCAGCGCCGGTGCGACGTACGGCCGGTCGCTCGCCGCGTCCAGCACGGTCGCCACGCAGTGCTCCCGACCCTCGTTCTTGGCGAGGAAGGCCACCGCACCGGCGTCCAACGCGGACAGCATCGTCTGCGGGTCGGAATGCTCCGAGTAGACCACCACGCGACGACCGGCGGCACTCAGCTCGGCCAGCTTGTCGAGCACCAGCCGGCCGTGCAGCCGCAGGTCGAGCAGGACGACGTCGGCGTCCGGCGCGGCCCGCAACACCTCGTCGGGATCGTCACCGGTGGCCAGCACGATCAGCCGCGGCTCGGTGGCCAGCCAGGCGCGCACCCCGTCGATGACCACGGGGTGGTCGTCCACGATCGCCACGCCGACGGGCCGCCCCGGCGTCACCGGCGCCAGCGCGTCTGCGTCCATCTGATCTTCCCGTCCCGTTCGTAGAGATGCTCGACCTGCCCGTCGCTGACCTCGGGCGGCTGCCCGGCCGGGTCGGGGCCCGCCCGATCGGGTGTGACGAGGCTGACCACCACCTCGTCCGGGCTGGAGACCACGGTCAGCCGGGCCCAGTCGTGCGTGTCGGCGAGGGTGGCGCTGAGTGGATCGGCCAGGCTCCGGCGGATCCGCACCGGCAGCGGTGGCGGTGTCCCGATGGTGACCAGGTCGATGGGGAAGCCGTTGCGTTCGGCCAGGTCGGCCGCGGCCCGCAGCTCGTGCAGCAGGGGATGCGGCACGTCGTCGGACTCGGCGATCAGCCTGCGTAACCGCGCGGCGGCGCGGACACAGCGGCGCTGCACCTCCGGGTCGGCCGGATCCGCCCGCCCCTGGGCCAGCTCGGTGAGCACGTCGCTGGCGGCGCGGCTGACGAATGCCAGCCGCTCCCGCCGGTCGTGCCGGGCACGCTCGGCGGCCTCCCGTTCGGCCACCACGGCGTTCGTGGCCGCCGCGGTGGCCGCCCGGTCACGGGACAGCGTGGCGAGCGCCGTGGCACCGGCGAAGACCGCCACCGGCAGGGACGACGTGCCGTACAGGGCCATCGCGGAGCGGGCCAGGTCGGCGGCACCGGTCGCGCCGTACAGCGCGACGGCGGTCAGCGCGGTGGCCGCGTGGGCAGCCAGCAGGGCGAGCAGCCACCGCACCGGTCGGCCCCAGAGCACCACCAGGAAGAACCAGGCGAGCGTGCCCCACACCCAGTTCGCGGGGCTGAACAGCTGGGCCCGACCCACCGCGGCGAACACGGCGACGTCGACCAGCAGCAGGAGTGCGGCCAGCGGCGGTGCCGGCAGCGCGCTGTCGCGCAGCAGCCGGATCCCGGCGACCACCCCGAGCGCCGCGACCAGCAGCCAGCCGCCGAGCACCACCTGGGGCACGGCCAGCGTCGATCGGGCGGCGAGCACCGCGGGCAGCCCGATCGCCAGATGCCAGACCAGCGCGATGGTGACGGCCACGACCCGGGCACCCCGATCGGAGGTGCGGGCCACCGCCGCAGCCGCCCCGCCCGCGTCGGCCGGTGCGTCCACCGCGGTGTTGTTCCGGGGAGCCGGTAACCGGCCCGGCCGCGTCCGGTGCGGCAGGAACGTCGTACCCGGCTCAGCCGACATCCGACCACTCCAGCCGGATCCGGGTCCCCTGGCCGGGCGCGGAGTCGATGTCGGCCCGGCCGCCGACCGTCGTCATCCGGCCACGTACCGACTCGCGCAGGCCGTACCGGTGGGCCGGGATCGTGGCCGGGTCGAAGCCGGGACCGTCGTCGGCCACCTCGACCGTGACGGTGCCGGCGAACTGCCGCAGCCGAAGGGTGGCCCGGCGCCGGCGGCGTGCCGGGCGACGTTTGACAGCGCGGCGTGCGCACTCTCGGCGACCGCCTCCGCGACCGGCGCCGGCACCGTGCACGGCGGCAGGTCCGCGGTGAGGGCCAGGCCGGGCAGCCGGGTGCGCACCTCCCGCAACCGTTCGTCCAGCCGGGCCGTCGCGTCGTGCGGCACCGACCGGGCCTCGGCCAGGGTGGCGAGGGTACGCAGGTCGGCGGCGCACCGCTCGCGTAGCGCACCGGTCGGGCCGACCATCGCGCCCTGCCCGACCATGGTGAGCGTGGCCAGGACGGTGTCGTGCAGGTCACGGTTCTGCTGCCGCTCCGCCTCCCGCGCGGTACGGGCGACCAGGGCGTGCCGCGCGGCCCGCTGGCCGGCGACGAAGGCGGTGTCGGCGCGGGTGATGCGTCGACGCATCACCCCGGTCATCATCGCCGTGCAGGCGGTCTGTGCCAGCAGGGTCGCCGCGTGGGCGCTCGCCTCGGCGGGGTTGCCGGCCGTGTGCGCGCCCGTGGCGTAGGCGGCGGTGACCAGCAGCCCCGCCGGAATCGACCAGCGGGCCGATGCCGTCGCCTGGGCGTTGATCACGGTGGTGCTGGCCAGCACGGCGATCCAGCTCGCCTCGCCGGGCAGCACCTCCGGCGCGACGAGGACCGGGATCGCCAGACAGGCGGCGATGGTCAGTGCTACGTCCCCGGCGACGAGCGGCGCGTCGATGCCGCGGCGCCAGGCGCGTAGCGCGTACCAGACCGACCAGGCGGTCAGCGCCGCCACGGCCGGCACCAGCAATCCCGGGCGCACCGGCGGGGTTCGCACGGCGAGCGCCACCACGCCACCGGCGATGCCGCAGGAGAGCCGAAGCAATGCCGGCAGCCGGGTGAAGATGAACGCGAGCGCGCCGGCGGCCGGACGTTCCACCGGGGCGGGTGACGTGGAGGGGCTGGGCAGGGCCGGCATTCGGGAAGGCGTCCTTTACGACAAACGACCCGATCCGGGTCCGCGCTGCGGAGATCGACGCCGGAGAATAACACGGGATCACCGCCATGATTACTGCCGGTGTCGGGCGCGCTGGCGTCGTGTCAGGCTTCGGCCCCTCGCGCTCTGGTCCCTCGCGCTCTGGTCCTTCGCGCTCTGGTCCCTCGCGACGCCGCCGCGTCCGGCTACTCGGCCGGATCGAGGCGGAAGGTCGGGTGGTCGGCTGGATCGGGCAGTTCGTCGAGAAGCCGGCGTACCGGCCCGGCGCCCCAGCGGTGCCGGTAGGCGGCGAGGGTCCTCTCGCGCGGGTCGCCGGAGATCTCCACCGCCCGGTACCGGGCGTGCCGGCCGCGGTGTCGCACGGTGCAGTGACCGGCGGCCCGCAGGTTACGCACCCACTCGGTCCGGCCGCGTACCGAGACGAGGTACCGCTGCCCGTCCAGTTCGAGGATGTTCACCGGCACGCGCTGCCGGGTGCCGGTGATCCGGCGTGGCACGTCGAGCGTGCTGGCCGCGCCCAGCCATCGCATCAGGGGGTTGGCCACCCGGACGACGAACCATCCTGGCCGCCGATAGGCCGGAACCCGCTGTCCCCGCCCGGCGTCCGCGTTCTCTGTCATGCCTCGATTCCAGCAGTCAGCGGCAACCCCGTGCCCCGCCGGGAACGGGCCTGGCGTATTATATTGATAAATATCGATCTTGTGGAGGGATCATGAAGATCCGAACTGCGGTCGGCACCGTACTCGCCGCCGGGCTGGTCGCCGGGAGCATCGGCGTCGGCGGTCTCGCCGGCGCGGTCCCGAAGGCCGAACGTCCGCCGGGTTCGCCCGGTGGCGGGCAACCCGGGCTGCTCGCCGTCGGCGACTTCGACTTCTCCCGGCCCGACACGGTCGCCACCGGGCTCCAGGTGCCGTGGGGGATGGACTTCCTGCCCGACGGCAGCGCCCTGGTCGCCCAGCGGCCAACCGGGCAGGTGGTGCGGGTCCGCCCAGGTCAGCAGCCCGAGCCCGTCGTCACCATCTCCGGCGTGACCCCGGTCAGCGAGGGCGGCCTGCTCGGCCTGGCCGTCTCGCCGAGCTATGCCCAGGACGGCTGGGTCTACGTCTACTTCACCACCGCGACCGACAACCGCATCGCCCGCTTCCGGCTCGCCGCGCCGCAGACCCAGCAGCCGATCCTCACCGGGCTGAGCCGAGCGGCGATCCACAACGGAGGGCGGATCGCCTTCGGGCCGGACGGCATGCTCTACGTCGGAGTGGGCGACGCCGGACAGACCGCCACGGCACAGAACCCGCAGAGCCGCAACGGCAAGATCCTGCGCATCCGGCCGGACGGCACCGTCCCGCCGGACAACCCGACCGCCGGGTCACCTGTCTACAGCCTCGGCCACCGCCACGTGCAGGGACTGGCCTGGGACGCCCAGGGTCGACTCTATGCCACCGAGTTCGGTCAGAACACCTGGGACGAGATCAACCTGATCGTCGCCGGTGGCAACTACGGCTGGCCGACGGTGGAGGGGCGAGCCGGCGACCCCCGTTTCCGTGACCCTCTGATCACCTGGACCCCGGCGGAGGCCTCACCAAGTGGCGCGACCATCGCCGGCAATCGGCTCTTCGTGGCCAACCTGCGCGGCAACCGACTGTGGAACGTGCCGCTGAACGGGTCCGGGGGAGTGGGCACCCCCACCGCGGAACTCGTCGGCAGCTACGGGCGGCTACGCACCGTCGAGTACGGCCCGGACGGCTGGCTCTGGGTCACCACCAGCAACCGCGACGGCCGGGGCACCCCGGCGGCCAACGACGACCGCATCCTGCGCTTCCCGCCCCGCGACGGCGCCACGCCCACGCCCACGCCGACGCCCACGCCGACGCCCACGCCCACGCCGACACCCACGCCGACCACCCCGCCACCGACCCCGACACCGACGGGTCCGGCGGCCTGTTCGGTCGCCTGGACGCCCAACCAGTGGAACACCGGGTTCACCGCCGACGTCCGCGTCACCAACCGCGGAGCTGCCCTGACCAGTTGGACACTGACCTGGTCGTTCAGCGGTAACCAGCAGGTCACCAACGCATGGAACACGCAGCTCACCCAGTCCGGCAGGAATGTCACCGCGCGCAACGCCCCCTGGAACGGCGGCCTGCCGAGCAACGGCACGGTGAGCCTCGGCTTCCAGGCCACGTACTCCGGCACCAACGACCGCCCGACCGACTTCCAGCTCAACGGCGCCTCCTGTCAGTCGGGCTGACCCCGCCCAGATCTTGAACAGTTCCCGTCATCGGGTCATCGGGTGACGGGAACTATCCAAGATCGACGGTGGTGACGAGTGATTGGCGGTGACGATGCGAGACTGGGGCGAGGCGGTGCGGGACAGCGACTTCCTGTGGGGCCACCACCGCCGGCCCGGCGGACCGGCGCCCGCCGGGCCGCTACTCGGAGAAGACGACCTGCATGCTGCTGCCGACGCCCTCAGCACCGCTGACAATGAAGGTGAGGGTGAGGCGATCGCCGCGCAGCGGCGGGGACGGGCGGAAGTGCCACTCGCAGAGCAGTTCGCGCCCGGTACCGCCGGAACTACCCGAGTCATAGCGAAACTCGGTGCCGTACTCGTCGGCCAGGCGCACCTCCAGCGCCCGATGCAGCGCGTCGGCCGGCGACACCGGTAGTAGATCCCTGCCGAGTTCTGGCGCCCAACTCTCCATCGCCTCGTGGTAGCTGGCCAGGGCCGACCGCATCCGGTCGTCCAGGTCGCCGACCAGCCGGACCGACACCTGCTCCGCGTTCCACAGCTCCACCGTCAGCAGGTGAATGCCCGTCCCGTCGACCGTGGCGACCCGCGTAGCGGACGCGAAGACACGAGGGTGACTGCCCATGCCGCGACAGTACCGGCTGGTCGGACCGGGCCCGCGTGTGCCCGAGCCGAGGCCGGGTGATCCGGGGGCCGCAGGGGTATCCAGCCTGGACGGCTGCATACCCCTGCGGATTCGCGCTCATGACGCTTGGCGGTGCCGGGCTCGTTGCTCGCCGGATCACCGATCCTGGCCGGCTCTCCATCAAACCCGGGGCTTGACACGATTCGGACCGTCGCTGGTTCTCCACAGGCGGGCGGGGTGGGTAGGGTGCGCATGGGTCGCCTCCATGGGGCGATCAAGGCCCCGGTCAAGCGCTCGCAACGCTGGCCGGGGCCGTTGATCGCTGGACAAATCAGCAAACTGCAGTTGGCCTACGTAAGCAAGAGATTGCGCACGGCTACTAGGCCAAATATGCATCGCGAATCGGACGCCTCGTTTGGCGAGTGAGATCGTCTGCCATGTGGCCAACCGACTAGCGGACGTTGTGCGCGCGTTTCACATGGCGCAGGCCACCGCTGCTGCCTCTGCCCAGCGCGCAGCCGAGGATCGGGAGAAGGTCACCGAGGCCCGGGACAAGCTCGCCGACGCCATTGTGGAGGCGTCCCGAGACGGCATGCGCCAGATCGACATCGTGCGGGTAACCGGTTACACCCGCGAGCGGGTCCGCCAAGTCCTCCGCGCCCACGGCGTCACCCCGGATTAGCCCCGCGCACGGCTGACCACGCCTGACGCGGTTGTACCCGGGTTGTACCTGGCCATATCGAAGATCAGCCCTGGTCAGCGTTTCCGCTGGTCATACGTGGTGCACCTGATCGGAGGTCTTTCGAACCCGGACTATGAAGCGCGGCGGCTACTGGACGCCGCACCATCGTGGGCCGCCAACTAGGCTCCGGACTCCTCGGACTCATCGCCCGCAAGAGCGTCCATGGCGTCAAGGAGTGCATCGGCAGGCTCGGCCGGAAGGAAGCGGTCGCTGAGTGCATCCAGCAGGTCAATCGCGGAACGCAGCATTGAATCGAACGCGGCTTGGTGACCGTCCTCCTCGACCCGGAAGTGCCGGGCAGCCTTCTCGTATGTCGCGCCCTTGACATGGGCGGGCCCGCTGCGAAGCGCTTGCAGATTGCGCAGGAATTCCAGCCGCATGCCTGCGGGGTGAAAGCCCTCGGTCGCGAGGAACTTCTCAAACTTGGCGATCCCTTTGTCGCCATCGGCTACCTCAGTACGTTGCGCTAGCTCGGCTTCGTTGAGTCTCTCGATCAGAACCTTGGCAAGCGCCATAGTCTGGTTGTCAAAGTCGGCCTGATTCCCGTCGCTCGGTATGTGCAACGTCCCCAAATAATGTGCGTCGGCAGCCTTGAGAGGCTTATACAGATTCCAATCGAAAGCTTCTGACCATCGCGTTCGGAACCGCTCATAGCGCAGCTTAAATAGCAGATCGGACGCCTCGGGGTTCAGCCATTGCCCTAGAATGCTGCGGCCGAAGTAGGTGTCGCTCATCTGGCCATCCGGCGGAATGTTGAAGCTGCGCCAGTACATCTGCTCCTTGTGCGGCATGTGCCCGAGGTCGCCGAGGAATACCGTTACATACTGCGCATGGTTGTTGTCGATCCGGACACTCCAGAGTCCGCCGCAAGTGATATGACTGTCTTCCACGGAGTAGCGGCGAGCATCGCCGTAGTACTTACCAAGAACATCTCGCTTGAAGAAGACAGGCGTCAAGAATTGAGGCGCGGAAGGGTTCTTGCCAAAGAAGTTAGCAAGCTTGTCTTCATTGCAAGTAAAGAGGACTTCGTCGCCGTCCTCGTCGAGCCCGATAATGAAGTCTTCGTACTTCCGATTCGTCGTCCAGGGTGTAGCCCTGCGCCGTTTGGGCGTCCCACGGATGACCTTCTTGCCACGGAGACGACCGAAGCTCTTGTACGAGTTGGACATCCAATCTTCGCAAGAATCCACAAAGTAGCGATAGATGCAGTCGTCGGCTCGAGCGCTCTGCTCAATCCGTTCGATGCCGATTTCGGCCAGGCTCCTTGGCGAGTAGCGATCGAATTCGAAGAAGAGCAGCATGCACATGTCTCGCGCGGTCAGGTACTCCTTAACGTAACTGAGCCGCGCCTGCACGCGCTTGCCATCAATGCGCACGACCGGAATATCGTCGCCAGCCTCGTCTATGGCGATCAAGTTTCCCGCCTTCTTGTCCTCGTAGAGGTTGTGGAAGTGGCGAAACTCCTCGGATATCTCAAAGTATGAGTTGTGCATCCCGGCAAACTCGCGACAGTAGACGAACGGCTCAACTGGCTCGTCACCTAGGCGGAGGTACCGATAGGTGTCATCGCCGTATTCTACAAAGGTGACGCCAGTTGAACCTATCCTGAGATCCCAGTCGAGCTCGGCCAAGGAAACCGAGAGGTGGTCAGGAGAGACGAGTGCACAGAACCGCGCGTTCTTCACGCCGGGGCTGTCGTCGATCTCGTATAGAGTAATCCAGGTCTCCGTACCCATGCGCTCTTCGACGTACTCGCGAAGATCTACAAAGGTCAGATATGCCTCGTTGCTGAGCTTGATTTGCACGCTGTCACTCGCCTCATAAAATTGGAGCATCCAAACTCATTATCTCACGGGCAATGCCGCCCGCATAGTGATTAACCAGCCGATGCGCCCTGCCCAGTTCTGGATTGGCTTTGAAGGGGACTTCTTCTGGGTAACGGGTCTTTGGCTAATAGATGTTCCGTCGTCACCCCACGCCAAGCCGACGGCTGCTACGAGCCCAATTGCGATGGCCGCAAGTGGTGAGATTCTAGGTCTTGTGTCGACCGGGAGTTTCAAGACGACTATCTCTTAAATGCTGGCAAGTTTATCGTAATATCAACTGTTGTTCTGTCACTCGGTGGATTGTCGCGCTTGGTTACCGTGCAGAATTGGTCTCCCGCGCCGGTATAGGTCCTACTACCGTATTCGGTGACCAGAAGTACAACACTTCCTTCAGCTAGGTCGGCATACGGGCTTCGCTGTCCGGTTCGGTCTGCGAGCAGCCGGTTGTCTTCGGCGTTGGCTCGGGACGAATCGTCGACAAGCGAGAATCCAACTTCCTTGGCGGCCGTCGAGACCAGATCGGACGCTGTTGCTCTATTGCCCGGCACTTCGTAGATCGCATGATAGTTCGGCGCGTCATTGTCTGACCCTCTGCCCGCGTCGCCCCGACTGCACATCTTCACGCCCCCCGCCTTCACCAGCGCCTCTTCCAACGGCTTCGCCACTTCCTCAGCGTAATTGGCTGTGGATTTAGTGTTGAGTGCGCCGTATAACGCAACAACACCCCATACCAGACCGACGACGGCTATAAGACCGATTGCGACAGCCGCCAGTGGTGGGAGCTTACGTTTCGGGGCAGATGATTTTGTGTTTGAGGTTTTCAAGTGTGTATTCCTATTAAGTTGCCTTCCATTATATGGATAGCTCGCCACTATTGCAATGTGGCCAGAACTGACCCCTGCCGCCAGAGGCCGCGCATCGCGGCGCTCTTGCAATTGCAGGGAACTAATGTTATTCCTCAGTTCATGCCCTTCGATAAAGCGACCTGCGCTTGAGGGTAGAACATTCCCATCTCTCCAGTAAGAAAGCTGGTGATGCGCCGTGCGCGTAAACCGAAGATCCAGGTGGCAAGCAGCCGCGCTCAGCGCCGCAACGCTTGTCAGCACAAGCCTGCTGGCCGTCGTACCGGCAAGCCCGGCCTACGCTGACCCTGGCTGCCAGCAGGGCGGGGTGTATGTGCTCTGGGCGAGAGGCTCGGGCCAGACGCTTGGTGATGTCGAAGCGGCGCGGTTCAAGGAGCATGTCTACTACGCTCTTGGAACTGGCGGGGTTGGTCCGTATGACTGGGCCGAACTCGGCAATCTGGACAACAACAGGGGTCAGGGCGAGCAGCCTGACGACCCGAACGAATTCCCCGCCGTCCCCGTCCCCTGGTCGCTCGTAACCGGCCAGTATTACGCCAGCGTCACCACTGGTACGAACGAGCTGATCGCTCACCTGAACGACCGGTACGCGGGCGACGGCCCCACTGGTGGTGGTAGCTGTTCCAACGAGACCCTCGTTATGGGCGGCTACTCGCAAGGTGCGCATGCAATTGGCGATGCCCTGGAACGAACTGGCTACGGCTCACTCAGCCAAGCCGCGAGGGACCACATCGGTTACGTCGCTCTTTACGGTGACCCCACGTCAAATCGGCTGTCGAGTCCGTGCCCGCTTTCAATGAGAGCGAACGCGCCCTGCGGCCAGGGAAACAATGCTGGCGCCCTGTACGGGCGGGGTGTTGTCTTTCCGGTTGCCTGGGCGGGGAGCTGGTGCGACCAATTCGACGGTGTTTGCAACCGGGCAAGCCAGTTCGGGTACAACGGGACTCTCGAAGGCAACCACACGTCAGCCTACCGCGACTGGTGGATCTGGCAGTCTGCGGCCGAAATCGCCCATGCCGCGCGTATCAAACGGTGCAGCTTCAACCCCTGCACTTCCAACCAGGTGTACATCACCAGCACCGCCGCCATCAACGGCAAAACAACTATCGGCTTCGGCAACTGGACGGAGCAGGTCGGGCCGGGGAACGCAAACAAGATCGCGGCGGGCGGCTCCAACCAGCTCTTCATCCGGGGCGACGCAGCGGTGTTCGGCCGCAGCGGCATCGGCACTACCTGGATTCAGCAGGTGGGGCCGGGAAACGCAAACGCCATCGCCGTGAGTTCAACAGGCGTCGTGATGTTCATACGGGGCGACGCGGCGATCTTCGCCAAGCAAGGCGTTGGCAGCACCGTCTGGACGGAAGAAGTTGGCCCCGGTAACGCAGCCGCCATCGCAGTCGGCGGTAACACCCAGATGTTCATTCGGGGTGATGGGGCGATCTTTGCCAAGGACACCATCGGCGCAAACGGCTGGACTCAAGAAGTGGGTCCGGGGAACGCCACAAAGATCGCTGTCAGCTCGACCGGCGTACAAATGTTCATTCGTGGCGACGGCGCCGTCTTCGCCAAGCGCGGTATCGGCAATGGCGGTTGGGTTCAGGAAGTTGGACCCGGCAACGCCACAGCGATTGCTGTGGGCGGCGAGACCCAGATGTTCATCCGGGGTGATGGCGCTGTGTTCGCCAAAAACTGGATCGGTGACGGCGGCTGGGTGCAACAGACCAGTCCGGGCAACGCCCAGGCTATCGCCGTCTGCGACGACGGGACGCAGATGTTCCTACGCGGCGACGGAATGGTGTTCGCCAAGCGGGGGATTGCGGCCAACTGGACCGAGGAGACGAGCGCCGGTTCGGCCAACGCCATCGCTTGCGGGTAGACCGCACGCACTCCACAGCGGTAACGCAGTAGTGAGCTAGGCCTGTCACTTCGGATGGGGAGGAATTCTGCTGAATGTAAGCAGCGCCCGCCGAGAGCGACATCTCGGCACCTACCTTGGGGCTTCATATATGTATGGAGGTTCGGGGCAGGTGCTAGGTTGGGTCGACTTCAGTTTCAGGCGATTGTCAGACCCGAAGGCGTCGACGTTAGGGTTAACGTCGCCTTCGCGTTTTGTAGGGTGACGTCGGCCCGCCACAGATTACCGCGTTCACCGCTCCTGCAGCTCGGCAATCGCCCGGCTGATTATCTCCCGCGCTGGCTTGCCCACGACGGCCGACGCCTGCAGGAGCGCGAACGCCCGTGAGTACACCGCGATCTCACGGGGCTGCGTGACCTCCAACCCGGCTGACATGGTCTCGATCTGCACCATCCGCTCGTCGAAGATCCAGAAGCTGCCCTGCGCCAGGCATTTCCGCTCGCCAGCGGCGGGGATGATCCCCAGGCTCACTCGCGGCAGCGACATCACGGCCAGTACACGGTCAAGCTGCCCGAGCATGACGTCTGTGCCGCCGACGCGGGTTCGTAGCGTCTGCTCCTCCAGGACGAACACAAACCGCCGGTCGCCGGTGTACAGCACCTTCTGGCGCTCCATGCGGGCGGCAACGGCTGCTTCGGTGTCGTTGGGCAGGTCGAGGAAGTCCGCCCAGAACTCGAAGATGGCAGCGGCATACTCGGCCGTGTGGAACAGGCCGGGTATGACGGTGTTCTCGTAGCCACGGAAGAGCTTGGTGCGCTCGTACATCGGGACGGACGAGACGTGCGTTTGCTTCAAACCCGCCCGAAGTTGGCGCTGCCACTCGATGTACATCGACTCGATGGCGCGCACCGTCGCCACGAGGTCGGGTATCTGGTCCTCCGCGCCGCAGGCTTGGCACCAGGCGCGCATGTCCGCCTCGCTCGGCGTCTGGGTGCCGTGTTCGAGCTTGCTGATCTTTGTGTAGTGCCAGCGGCAGTGGTCAGCGAGAGCCCGCCCCGTGAGACCGGCATCTTTCCTGATCTCACGGAGGCGGACGCCCAGAGCTTCGCGCGCTTGCTTGACGGGGGCGGTCAACTTACGCGGGCTTGTACTCGTGATGCGGGGTGGCCAGTACCCAGGCGGCCTCGAACGCCGCCCAGCACGAGCGCACCACGTCGGGGTCGGTGGTCATCTCGTGGTCGAGCACCAGGCCGTCACCCGAGAAGTGCGTGAACGCCACCGTTTCCTGATCGAACATCCAGCAGTCATTGCCAGGCAGCAGGAGCGTTGACGCCTTGCGGCGCGGCAACCACCGCACGTCCTCACCTGCCTTCACGAGGTTGAAGGCGTCCAGCCACTCGAACCGGATGTAGTCGGTGACCGGCTCCGACACGATCCGCAGACGCCGGAAGCTCTTACCTGCCGCCACGTTGGCCGCCATCAGGTCAAACCACGGCTGCCACCACACCGCCTCTTCCTCGGGGTCGAGCGGTTCGCCGCGTAGCCAGGTCTGGAACCGGCTCCGTTCGATGTCGGTCGAGTAGATGTCTCGCATTTCGAGGTGCAGCGCTTCCCGCTGGTATGACGTGAAGTAGCCGTCGCGCTGCTCTTCGGAAATCGGTTCCACCTACGCTCCAATGAGTAGTGCCTGCATGGCGGCCTTGGGTACCTCCACGCACGTCTCATAATCCGGGATGGTCATCTGGCCGAGCGCTTCGGTGTCGCCGACGCGCTCGCCCTGGATGATGTAGTTGCCGCTGTCGAGCACATGCACGATGGGCGGCACACGGTTGGTGACGTCGCCCTCCATGCCGTCGAGTGCCAAGAAGCCAAGCAGCCTGGCGGGTACTTCCACCACCGTCTCACTGTCGCTGACATCCAGCCGCGCCAGCACATCGGGGTCGGTGACGATCCACCCCTGCACGATGTAACTGTCCTTGTCACTGGCGTACAGGGTCGGTGAGTTGCTGGGGGTGCTCTCCTTGCCGAGGAACCGTAGCCGCACGATCTTCTCCCTGTCGTCGGGCTTGCGAGAGGTTGCGCCGGACGTACCTACCCTTGATGCCGCCGAGCAACAATGTCAAGAGATGCGAGGCGGATTCATCGAGAGGGGACGTCGCCGGATCTGCCTGGTGCGCGCGGAGTGTTGATCAAGAGCGCGGTGTGCCAAGCCCAAGCAACATGCGGCAACTTCGTTCCGGCCGCGTCAACTGTCGCTCTAGCGTCAGCCAACGTCTTGGCAACGCACACAGGTGTGGTGCGGCGAGTTCCAAGGATGGTGGCACAAATGATCATCGTTTCGGTGGTGGCCGCCTTGGCGGTGGGCTTCTTGGCCGGGCTCCTCGCGTTCAAGGTGCGCACCAGGTGGTGCCCATCCTGCGGGGCGACCACCATCACGCTCGATGAGCGCCGACGACAGATCGAGCACACGGCGCGATGAGCCGGACGCTTAACCGTGACGCTCTGGACGCCTCATGATCCCGCCGGTCAGGGTGCGCGAACTCATCCACCTGCGCCCGCAGGACTACGAAGACGGCACCGCCGGGCTGACGCTGCGTGTCACGGCGGTTCCGGCCGAGCTGGTTGACCCCGAGTGGGTCGAGATCAAGGGCATAAAGATCCTGTTCAACGGCGACCGCGCCGAGGAGATGACTGTGCGCGTGCGCGTGGCAGCCCTGCTCGCCAAGGAGTGGGGTGGCCCGTGAGCCTCGACCACCTGACGGACGAGACGAGCTTCTACCGCGCCGTTCACCATCTGGCCGAGATCGCCTGGGACAAAAACCTCACAGTCGAAGCGTTGCTCTCCTTGGCTGAGGTCGTCGACCCCATCGAGCCGCCGGACACCCCGGCGATGGCCACGGAACCAGGTTCGTGATGGCCGTCTACTTGAGCGCCGCCATCCTCGATGAGCTGGCCGCCGCGCAGACGACCATCAACCAGCACGTCACTGGCTGCGCACGCTGCGGCACCAACAATCTCTGTTACGACCGCATCGAGGCCGAGCGGGTCTTCTTGCGCTACGACCGGTTGCCGCACCGGACACCTGGCCTCACGCGCTCCTGATGGACGGCGAACTAACCAGGGTCACGGTCAACCTCGTCCCGGCTGCCGTCGTCGCCCTCAACTCTGCTTGCGACCGGGCGCGGGAGAGCAAGACCGACGCTATCAACCGCGCCGTGAGCCTCCTCCCGGTCATCTACGAGCTGCTTGAGCGCAGCGACGACAGGTCTCTCGTCGTCATCCAGCCGGACGGCCGGGTTGAGCGGGTCTATCTTCTGTGAGAGGAGCGGGCGTGTACCGACTGTCGTGGCACCCGGAGGACCCTCCGGCTGAACCGCCGCCGGGCTGCCTGGACGCTCAGCGTTGGCGTGCCGCGTGTTGTCTGTACGGCGAAGACCAGCTTGAGGACGCTGCGACAAGAGCGGCCCGGACTGCCGCCGCACAACAGGTCGTCAACGCGCACGTTGTCGACTGCGCCGGTTCCGCGGCGCCATATGGATACTCCTCCGCGACCTAGAGCTACGAACAGACGATCATGATCGGCGGTTCCGCGATCTGCTGATTCGGGAAGGCGATATGGACCAAGCGACCGGAGTAAGAAGACTAGTCATCCGTAAAGGTTTCAATCAGAGGCCCGTACTTTCAGAGAATCAAATACACACTCGGCAGCACCTCCGTGCTTATCACTTCCCGTAACGGCCGCTAAGCCAAGCGTTACCGGAAACTGATCGACTTCAGCGCGCAACGCTTGGATGTCATCCACAAAAAACCTAATTTGGTTACCCTCACCGTAGACTGCCAATTTCGTTGAAGATGAGTAGTGCCAGTTTGACCAGTTCAAGAGCTTCGGTGAAAAGTTGATGAATGGCATGTGGGCGAGGCGATCGGCCGACGGCGCTTCGCTCACAGAGACAGACTCCGACTCATCCCGCTCGACCCGAAGAAACTCCGGGCGGTAAACCGGCTTGCGAGTAAGCTCATAAGGCCTAACGTAATATTGATTTTGTTCTTTCCTCACGCGCAGCAGGAATTCCCCGCTTTCGGTTATAACTTGCAAACCACAGAGGGTAGGCGCATCGGCAGTACCACTGCGAAAGGTAGTCTCAACGTAGTACTCGCCCGCCGCTATCTCCCCAGCCTGGTAGCTGATCACCCCCCGACGTGTCGTGAAGGCTTTGAGATGCAACGATTCCTCCAAGACGCTACAAGAAACAGACATGGAGGGGTGATCGGAAACAGGATCACTGACCTCAGGACAATTAGTTTCAATGAAACCATTGAAAACTGGATTCCACGTCGAGGCACGTAACGTGATGTTGTTCGGAATTTGAGTCCCGAGAGACGACACTAGAGGATCATCAATGATGTAATCGACCCTAGCCTGATCAGATAAGTGGTTCACATATGCAGAGAAGTTCGTAAGCAGAAGAATCGCTGTTGCTACTCCGGTCCAACCGGCAAAATGGAGCCCTTCCTTCGCAGATTGCAGACTTCTAATGACGGCTATGGCCCAAAACCCAAGAGCAAGAAGAGACATAACCACAAGTGACATGATGAACTTGGAAGTAACTTCCTGTATCCCGAATACACGTAGCGAAGCGGCTGGCGGAAAGGAAGCCGTCCAAATGAGTAGGACTGGATCGAGGAAGGCAGCTAGCAGGAAGATTATAAAGCGCACTCTTTTGGCCCAGAAGACCAATCCTGATGAGCGCAGAAGGTATCGAAGGCCGTTCAGGCTTACGCCGAACGTTGTCGGTTTGGGCTGCTCCTCGAAGTCAAGGCTAACCTCAACGATCCCTTCGTTTTCGGACTCGATAGCCCATCCGTCGATGTCCGAACCATTATCCGCTACGACCAACGCTTGATTTAGCGCCGCAGGCGAAAAACTCTCTCCTGCCGGCTTGCTCCCTGCGTCTATAGGCCGTACCAGAATAGAGGACTCACCACTTGGCTCCGTGAGCGACAGAGGAATGGACTCTACAGAAAATTCCTCTATGCTCCGAAATAGAGCGTGCAGACAGGGGCCAATATTCTTATCTTTCCCGGCATTTCGTGCCGTTTTGATCGGCTTTCCCCGGGAACGCTGAAACTGGCCAGCGCGCCGCAATCGCTGCTGCATTGGGTCATCTGGATCCTCATATCTCGGACATGGCGGGTCCGCCATTTTTGGATCACGCATGCCGATGGCTTCGGCTCCGCCCAGGACTGCACTCCCTGGCCGATCCTTCCTTCGTTCCAACTCGATCGCGGCAGTAAGAAGTCGTTCCAAATAGTCTGTTGAAGGCGACCCTTCAAGGTCAACGCCCTGCCGTCGGAGCCGACGGGCTACATAGGCTGAGAATCCATGGCAGGAAAACAGGGAATCCCGGCTGACGCCCTTAAGCACAAGATCTCTGAAATCGCCAACGACCGCCGTTTGGTCTGAGTTGATACGGACGGGTTGGTTCACAACCTGACCCCTCTACCTAGTTGACCCTAAAACTACAGCAAGTACGGTGCGGTTAAGATCATTTACAAAATGTCCAGATTGTGTTATTTAAGTAGAAAGGGTAAGATCACAAAGGAGGCGACAGAGACGTGTCTAGTGTTGCAGAAAAAGCGGCACAAGAGTTCATCAGCTACATGAGGTCAACGCAAAGCGGCAACGACTCCCCCCGGTCGCTCGTTAGCCACATTGAAGAGTGGCTGACTGACGGCAATAAGGGATTGTTCCATACTGGCGGCCAGGTAACCGTTTGTCTGCGGACGATAATCCACGTCCTTCATCGAGTGATGGCGGACCCGAACATTCTGGACTATATCGGACCAGATGGAACAAGGGTTCCCCTCCAACTCAGCGGCGTATTTTTCGAATCTGAGGGGCAAGTGGACGAAGGCTGCACCGACCCCGAGGAGTTTGGGGTAACCCTCTTCGAGCTTGGTCTTCAACAGCATTCCTGATCTCCTTGCATCTTGGCCGCCCTGTTCTCCCAGTTCGAGAGCGGGGCGGCCGATCATCCCCTGGGCGTCCTGGCAGCATCTTTGCTGCATCCGGGCGTCCTTTTTCTATCCTTTCATTATCCACGACGCTGACATTCTCATGTCAACCGGCTACGTTTCTCATTGGCTCCCTCAGGCATCGCCTTCTAACGAGGAAATTCCGACGAGAGCGATTTCGTGGTCCACTAGCGAGAGGAATGGCTAATGTCATCATCCATTGCCCGCAGCGATATGAATGCGGCCCACGTAGGAAGGAGTACATATGTCAAGTGAATTGGAGCGCCGCATCCAAGAGCGACTGCCCGGCCTGCCCATGAACTACTCCACCCGCCGCCAACTCCGTCAGGTCTTTACGGAAACCGGCGTGGCGATCATCAAGAACGACGCTGCCGCCAGCGTCACCCGCAACGCCATGAAGAACGCCACTGACCTTGTGGACGAGGCGCGGCGGATGTCCGCAGGCGATCCAGTCAAAGAGATGATCGCTATTCGCCTGGTACAGGACTACGTCGAGCGTACCCAGGCCGCCAACCGCAACATTCTCGGTTGGTAGGCCGGGATGGATAACATCCGCATCTTGCAAGTACTCGCCTATTCCTTCGCGTGGAAGTACATCACCCTCTGGCGTATCAAGCTGGTTGGTGTCTACGTCGACTTGGGAGGGGTGGATAGGCATGACCGCTGACTTCAAGGGGAGTTTCAGAGAAAGCATCGACACATTGGCCGCCAGTAAGATGTCTCTTAACCCGCGGGCACTTCTCTACCAGGCAAACTTCGCCCGTCACCTGGCGAGTATTAGAGGCCGTAAGGGATTTCGCCTACTGCCGCTGCGCTGGGATGACCGGCTTGAAGTGGCGGCAGCGTTCCATGCCGTCGATATGCACGAGCGCAACTTTTTTGCTCACCAGTCGCCCGAGGGCGATGGTCCCGGTGATCGGGCACGGGCAGTGGGCTATGTGCAGGGCTGGATAGCCGAGAACAACGCCAGGGGCGCCGACCGGGCAGGCGAAGTACACGACGCCTGGGTCAACAGCCCAGAACACTATGCCAACATTATCGACCCGAAGTACAAAGTCTTTGCCGCCGCTAGATCCGGCATCTACTGGGTTGAGATGTTCGGTAGCGAAGTCATGGCTAAAGAAGCAACGTGGACGCTGCCATGAAGCGCGTCCACGCCTGGCTCATAGCTGCCCAAATCTCCGCAGATTGAGGAGTGAACCCTATGGCAAGAAGGAATATCCGCGTAAGCGACCTCACCGGCGAACCCATCAAGAAGCGACACGACATTGTGACCGTCGTAGTTCACCGTCACCCAAGTCTCCAGGAAGGCGCGGTCATCATGGAAGCCGCGTTGGATGAGCTGGTGGGCATCGACAGCGAGCAGCTCGCCGTCATCGAGCTGTGGTTTGCGAACGGCCAGGAGGTCATGCTTAACATCAAGGCCGACGCCTTCAACAGCCTGGCGACCACGTCGCCGATGGCCGAGCTGCTGGCCAAAGCTCAGAAGCGCAAGCGGTGGTATATCGCGCTTGAGCGGAAAGCTCATCGCGCCCTGAGCCGAAAAGACGTAATCGGCCTGCCCCGGTCGACATGATGCTTCGGGGCGGGATCGAATGAAATACGAACGCGTGAGTACTTGGCGTTCCAAGGTTGTCGGTTCGATTGTAATTCTCCTTGGGGTTGCCGTCGCATCCCGCGCGGCGTGGGAGCTGCTGCGCCCGCTCTTGCCTGTCATTCTCGTGCTGCTGTGCCTCATCTTCATCTACTGGCTGGTAATCGCTCGGCGTCGGTAGCTCGCCGAAGACGGCCCGTGCTGTTTCAGTGTCAGTACTCAAATTCAGGAAAGGAGCTGTCGGTATCTCTATGCCTCGTAAGGGCAGGAAGCGAATCGTCGGAAAGCGGGAGGACATCGCGCGGCGACTGCGGGAAGAGTCGTTGTCGGAGTTGAAGGATGCACTCCGTGATGGAGGGCATGACGAGTCGGACGACACGCATGCTATCGGAGACTCGACCGACGAAATGGAGGTACGCCAGGCATGAATAGCGTCGTGACGGCTGTGCCCGAGCGCCCCCGCGATTGGTGGGTTACTTTGGGCATGGCCGTCTCGGCTACGTCGGCGGCGGCCAGTAGCTTCTCGGGTCTCATGTCCTTGGCTGAGGTGGCTGGTTGGACACAGTTCATGGCACCGCTGCTGCCGCTGACGGTGGATGCCTATGCGATGACAGCCACACGGGTGTGGCTGTCAGGTACCGCAACCTCCGCGAGGGCACAGCAATTCGCCAGAAGCAACGCCATCGGGGCAATTCTGTTATCGCTTGCCGGTAACGCGACATGGCACCTTGTTAAGGCCGACCTTCTGGACGTGGGCTGGGTCATCGTCCTCGGCGTGGGTTCTGTGCCGCCGGTAGTACTCGGGCTGATCTCGCATCTTGCGGTTCTGCGTCGCCAGGTGGATACACCGGACCGACCGCAAGGACCGAGTACGGCGGTTCGTACCGAGTACGGTCCCCGGTACGACGACGAGGCCGCCTTGCTGGAGGCGGCGCGGGCAGCGAACGCGGCGCACCTCGCCGCACACGGCAAGCCCATCACCCGTGACGCGTTGAGAAAAACCCTGAGGGTCAGCGGCCAGCGCGCGACTGACGTACTCCGGGTGTTGCGGAAGGCCGATCCAGCCTGACAAACGGCTGTGGCTCCCCTTCGGTCACGGCTTGCCGATCGGTGTTGTAGAAATGACATTTTTCGTTGACTGGAATAGCAAAAATACCGCATATCTAGATGCGGACGGAAAGTCCTTGGGCTGTCCGGGCAGTGCAAGTCGTCGCAGACATATTGCTGCCCGAACAGCTTGGTGAGCCGGTTGAGGGCTCGGGGAAAAGTTAATCACAATTGTCCTACGCATGCAATGTGTAGCTCTATTTGTGATGCCCTGAGCCACAGCTTGGTCCAATCCGTCCTCTAACGACAGGAGGAGATTTTCGTGAATGAAAGCAAAAATGACAACAACGCGCCATTGCGCGTAACCGGAGAGGAGCGGAAACATCCCGCGATCCGCCAACTGGCGCGGGCTTGCATTGAGTTGGCGCGTCAGCGGATAGCACGCGGGTCGGACGCCAACGCTCCAGCAGCGGGCACGTCTGAAGGCGGCCCGGCAGAGACGGAGGCGCGGCGTGGCTGACCTTCGCTGGTTCGACCTGAGCCTTCCCCGTGACATGGAGCTGACCAGTGTGGTCGCTGTGCTACGTCCGTTGGCGACTCGGCCGCGCGTCGGGCTAACGGCCACGACGCCGCTGGTCGTGCTTGAGGCATGGGGAACGGGCGGCCATGTCTGCTGGCGGCTTGGGCTGGACGGCCGCATCGCGCGCAGCCTGCCGGGTCAGATCATGGCGCATCTTCCCCGCCTCGGCGTTGAGCCGATGACAACGCCACGGCCCACCGTGACGGTCGCCGCCGACCTGCGCATGTACGGGATGACGAGGCCGCTGCGGACGGACACCGCCGACGCGGTGTCAGCGGGGCTGCTGGCCGCCCTCGGACAGCTCGGCGTGAACGAGGCCGGTGTCGTGCAGTGGCTCATCGGGCCAAGCCGCCAGCGGCAGTCCCCGCCTGCGAGCTTCGATCTGGGCGAAGCGCTCGGACTCCGCCAGGAGCGGCAGCCGGACGCCACGGCCACTCGGGAGTGGCGGGACAAGACGGCCGAGGCGCTGTTCGCCTGTCGCGGCCGGATCGGCGGAAGCGGAGCACCGGCCAGGGCGCTTGCCATCGTCCGCCGTCTGGCTGACGCGCTCAAAATCGCCAACACGCCGCACACCGGGCTGCGGCTCGGTGCCGCGACGAAGGGGCGCGCTGCGAAGCTCACCGCTCCCACGGTGCCGCTTACCTGGTCCTGCCTGCTGAACACCTCCGAGTTAGCCGCGCTTGTCGGCTGGCCGATCACCAAGGCTGTGGGCGACGAACTGCCCCTTGTCGGCGGGCACATCAACCCGGCGCCCAAATCGCTGCTGGTGGCCGAGGACGACGCGCCGGACGGAGAGCGGGTAATCGGCGAGAGCTTGCACGCCGGTCAACGCGGCCAGTTGGTGACCATGCCAGTCAAAACGAGTCTGCATCACGTCCAGGTCGTCGGTCCGACCGGCTCAGGCAAGTCAACGTTGTTGGCCTCAATGATCCTCGCGGACATCGCCGCTGGCCGCTCCACGCTGGTGGTCGAGCCGCGCGGCGACCTGATCAACGATGTTCTCGCCCGGCTGCCGAAAGACCGCCGAGACCGCGTGGTGGTCATCGACCCGGCCAGCAGCGAGCGCGTCGTAGGCGTGAACGTCCTGGCTGGTGAGCGCACCCATGCTGAGCGTCGTGCCGACGAGATAGTGCACCTGCTGAGCGAACTACACGGCGGCAACCTTGGCCCGCGCAGTACCGATGTGCTGATGCACGCGCTGGTCACCGCCGCGCGTCTGCCGGACGGGACATTGTGCGACGTGCCGGTGCTCCTGACCAGTCCGGCGTTTCGGCGTATGGCGCTCGCTGCGGTCAGTGACCCGATGGTGCTCGGGCCGTGGTGGGCGGGCTTCGAGGCGTTGTCGGAGCCAGAGCGTGGCAGGTACGTCGCCCCGCTGATGAACAAGCTGCGCCCAATCACCGGCCGGGATAGCTTGCGCCGGATGCTCGGCCAGGCCGCCCCGCGCTTCGACGTGGACGAACTGTTCACCACGCCGGGGACGGTGGTGTTGGCAAACCTCAACCGCGGCCTGCTAGGAACACCGACCGCGAACCTGTTGGGTGCCCTCGTGCTCAGCCAAGCATGGGCAGCGATCCAGCGCCGCGCCGCACTACCGCCAAGGAGGCGCCAAGCAGTATCCATCGTAGTCGATGAATTTCAGGATTTCCTGCGGCTGCCTGGCGGCGTGGACTTCGGCGACGCACTCGCACAGTCGCGCGGGTTGGGCGTTTCCTGGACGCTTGCGCATCAGCATCTCGACCAACTCAGCTCCAGCCAGCAAGCCGGGGTCGTGGCCAACGCGCGTTCCCGCGTCGTGTTTCGCCCGTCACCCGGCGACGCCAAACCGCTCGCTGCGGCGTTCGGCGGCGGGCTCGCCGGTAACGATCTGCTGAGGCTGCGCGCGTTCGAAGCGTGTGTGCAACTCCACCTTGATAGCCAGCCATCCCGTCCGTTCTCCGTGCGCACCCGGCCCCTGCCGCCGTGGACAGGTGATCCGGCTGCTCTGCGCAAGGCCAGCGTTGATCGCTACGGCGTAGACGGAACCGAGCTGGACAAGGCCATGACCGAGCGATGGCACAACAACCAGAGTCCCGGCAGACCTGTCGGCGTGAAGAGGAGGGCGACGAAATGAACGCGAACACCCCTGCCGGTCGCCCTACCGATCCCGTCAACTCGTCATCACCCCTGACATGCGCAGATGGCTCGTTGCCCACAACGACTGTCGAGCCGTTACCGGCTCGACCCAGCGCCGACCGAACCCAGGCGCTACGTGACCGGCTCAGCGACCGTGACGTTGCCGTGCTCCGATCTTTGGCGACGCTGCGATTGCTAACCGGCGGCCAGGCGCGACGACTGCACGTCGCCGATGGGTCAGCCGCAACCCAAAGCCGGAGGGCGCGCGCCCTCCTCCAACGTCTCGCGGACCTCAAGCTCGTCGTCCGTCTCGGCCGCCGCGTCGGTGGCGTGCGAGCCGGGAGTGCGGGCTACGTCTATGGCTTGTCTGGCCACGGGCAAGCGGTCCTGGCTGTCGAAGGTCCGATGGGTGGCCGACGCCGGCGCGTCTGGGAGACAAGCCCCAGTTTTCAAGATCACGTCCTTGGCGTGGCGGAGGTGTACGTGCGCCTGGTGGAGGCCGAGCGCACGGGAAGTCTGGAGATGCTCGACTTCCAGGCCGAACCTCCGGCGTGGCGGACGTTCCCCGGCGCGAATGGACCTGCCGTACTCAAGCCCGACGCCTTCGTGCGTCTCGGCGTGGACGACCTGGAGCACAGCGCGTTCCTGGAGATCGACCGGAGTACGGAGAGCGTACCGACCATCGTCCGCAAGTGCCGTACATACGTCGCCTACTGGCAAAGCGGCATCGAACAAGCCGAACACGAGGTATTCCCTCGCGTGCTGTGGCTGGCGGCCGACGCCCGTGGTGCTCAGCGCATCACCCAAGCGCTCACCCAGATGCCACGCGATGCCCAGCACCTGTTCCAGGTGACGTTCCTGGAGAGCGCTGTACCAGTCCTTACCGCCACGGCCAGGGGAGGCCGTATGGTGTGAGCGCGCCCCCGAAGGCCCGGCTTCCCCTCGGGCAAATTCTTATCGGGGACGTGCGCACGCGGCTCGCGGAACTGCCCAGCGGCAGCATCGACACCGCGATCACCAGCCCGCCGTACTACCGCTTGCGCGACTACGGCCATCCAGGACAACTTGGCCTGGAGCCGGACGTTGACGGCTGGACGTCCAACCTGGTCGAGGTCTGCCGCCACGTGGCCCGAGTGCTCAAGCCGGGCGGGTCGCTGTGGCTGAACGTCGGCGACTCCTATTCCAGCCACGACCGCCAGGGCGCACCGAAGAAGAGCTTGCTACTCGGGCCTCAGCGGTTGGCAGTCGCCCTGATGAAGGACGGCTGGTTGGTCCGTAACCAGGTGATTTGGGCGAAGACCAACCCAATGCCGTCCAGCGTGGCCGACCGGCTGAGCTGCACCTACGAAGTGATGTTCCTACTCGTCCGATCTCCGCAATACTACTTCGACCTGGACCTGATACGGCAGCCGCTCGTCACGTCCGCGAAGAAACGCCGCAACACGAACAGCTACCGCTACCTGCCCGACGAGGCCATGCCGCCGGACATCGGCTTCGACGACGACCGCGGCCTTAACCACCTCAAGGCTGAGGGGCGCGCCGGGCACCCCCTCGGCAAGAATCCCGGCGATGTCTGGCAGTTGCCAACGGCTGGCTACCGTGGCGCGCACTTCGCCACCTTCCCGCTCCGGCTGGCAGAACAACCCCTACTGGCCACCTGTCCCGAACGGGTCTGCGCCGCTTGTGGCGAGCCGTGGCGGCGGGAACCAGTCGACCGCGACAGGGAGAAGCCGCACCTCGGCCAACTGCGGCCGGGCTGCGATTGCCGGGCTGGCAGTACACCGGGCGTCGTGCTCGACCCGTTCATGGGCGCGGGAACGGTCGCCCTCGCCGCTGAGACGCACGGCCGGGAATGGATCGGCACCGAGCTGAACCCGACGTTCGCGGCGCTGGCACGACGTCGGCTTGCGGACTGGCGGGAGCGACAGCGCCGGTGACGGCATCCACGGCACTCGTCGGTGCCATGCGGCTGTTCGTCGTCACCCCTGAGCGAGGGTGGCCAGCCGCACCACACCGAGGAGGGAAAGCCGTTATGACGGAACCCGGAAATGGCAAGGCGGGCGTGAAGACGCTCGGCATCAAGTTGCCGGACGAGCTGCATGCGCAGTTCGCCCTGGTGGCCCAGCTCGACGGACTCAGCCTGACCGATGCGATGCGCCGGGCGGTGGAGCT
Source organism: Micromonospora tarapacensis (assembly GCF_019697375.1). Classification (NCBI taxonomy): domain Bacteria; kingdom Bacillati; phylum Actinomycetota; class Actinomycetes; order Micromonosporales; family Micromonosporaceae; genus Micromonospora; species Micromonospora tarapacensis. Next base: position 984,381 of record NZ_JAHCDI010000003.1, read on the forward strand.
GTACGTCGAGACGAAGCAGAACGAGCCGGACTTCGCGGCGCGGGCACAAGCCGCGCTCGAGGAGATCGAGCGCGAAGCTGCCAACCGACGCGGTGCGATCCAAGCGCTGTTTGGCGGGCAGACCGGCTCGGCAACAGAGGCGAAGGCTTCGAGCCGACGCCGCAGCGGTGACGCCAGCGCCTGAGGCGCCAGGCTCGCCGCAACGGGACGGAGGGTAGGCACACCGCCGCCCTCCGTCCCGCCAACCCCAAGCCGAACGCTGCAAATACCACAACCCAAAAGATGATCAATACCTGAGAAAATATAGGAGGATATGAATGTAATGGAAAGATCAACATGGCTTCCGACGGGAACGCCCGGGACATACCCTGCGTCGTCCCAGGACGCGCGTGGGCGCGACGGGACGACGATTCCGGAGGAAGACATGCGCGACGCGCCGACGTACACCGATGCCGACCAGGGCACGGATCAAGACCTGGACGGGCGTGCGGCTACGACAGTTGAACGCGCCGCCCGGCACGAGCGCAACCGCCCTGACCGCACGGGACTCATCGGCCAACTCAACGACCGCACCAGCGGCGTGGGCGGGATGGTCGACTATCTGCGCGGCAAGACCAGCGACCGGAACGAGCAGCCCGCCGGACACATCCCGCGCGTCGTCATCTACCTGCGGGTGAGCACCGAAGAACAGGCCAAGATGGGCGGCGAAGCCGAGGGCTACTCCATCCCTTACCAGCGCGAAGCCTGCTTGGGGAAGGTGCGCGTTCTAGGCGGCATCCTGGTGTGCGAGTACCTCGATGCCGGAGAGAGCGCGAAGTCCGCACACCGGCCGCAACTACAGGCGATGCTGCGGGAGCTGAAGGCCAAGCGCATCGACTACGTGCTCGTACACAAGATCGACAGGTTGGCGCGCAACCGCGCCGATGACGTCGAGATCAACGCCGCGATTGCCCGCTCGGGCGCCAAGCTCATCTCGGTCGCTGAGCCGGTTGACGAGACCCCTGCGGGCAAGCTGCTCTACAACATGATGGCCGACGTCGCCCAATACCACTCCGACAACCTGGCGGCCGAAGTGCTCAAGGGCATGGACACCAAGGCCAAGCGCGGCGGCACACCCTACCGGGCACCGCTCGGCTACCTCAACAAAAAGGAATTCATCGGCAACGCCCGCAACAGCTACGTCGTCGTGGACGACGAACGGGCTCCGCTCATCCGCTGGGCGTTCGAGCAGTACGCCCTTGGCGACTGGGCGATCCGGCAACTGGTCGATGCCCTGAACGCCCAAGGGTTGCGCAGCCGAGCCAGCCGCAAGCTGACAGCCAAGCCACTGACGATCTCGGGCGTGCATCACATGTTGCGCAACCCCTACTACATGGGTGTGGTGCCCTACCGAGGCGTCTACCACGAAGGGACGCACGAGCCGCTGGTGTCCGCCGAGCTGTGGCTACGGGTCCAAGACGTACTCACGGCGCATCACCTGGCGGGAGAGAAGGAGCGCAAGCACCCGCACTACCTGAAGGGCTCCATCTTCTGCGGCGAGTGCGGCGCGCGGCTCATCTACACGCGGAACAAGGGCAACGGTGGCGAGTACGAGTACTACACCTGCCTCTCGCGCCGGACAGGGCGGCGGCCGTGTACCCGCAAGCCGATGCGACTGGAAAAGATCGAAGACAGCGTGGCCCGCTTCTACACCGCGTTCCGGCTGGGCCCGGAGCGAGCCGAACTGATCCGTAATGGCGTCCTGGACGAGCTGACCGCCGACCGCGAGAAGGCTGCCCGCGACACCGACCGCGCCAAGAAGCGCATTGCCCGGCTGCAAGGCGAGCGGCAGAAGCTGCTGACCGCCCACTACGCCGGAGCCGTGCCGCTGGACATGCTGAAGACCGAGATGGACCGGCTCACAGGCGAGATGGCCGACGCCGAGAACGCCGCCAAGGCTGCCACCCGAGCGGTTGCAGACCTGGAAGGCACGCTCAACGCGGCGCTCGTCATCGCCAAGGAGTGCGAACGGCAGTACGCCGATGCGCCGCCGCGCGAGCGAAGGATGATCAACCAAGGGCTGTTCAAAGCGCTGTACCTCTCTCCAGACGGAGAGGTAGAGCGCTTCGAAATGACCGAGCCGTTTGCCACACTGCTCGACCGCAACCTTCTGGCCGACCTCGCCAAGGAGCGGGCGGGGCGGCGGCCCGCCTTCGTCCTGGCTGACGTGCCGGAAGCCGTACACGAAGAAGCCGAGGGCCGCTCACGGCCCTCGGCTGTCTTCATCAATAGTTTCGTATGTCCGTCGAAAACGGACAAGCCGGACGGCGGTGCCGTCCGGCTTGGTTTGCACATGATCACTCTGGTGCGCCCGGCAGGATTCGAACCTGCGGCCTTGGGATTAGAAGTCCCCTGCTCTATCCGCTGAGCTACGGGCGCAACGTGGTATCGCGCGAGAAGGGTACCGCCGTCCGCGCCTGGCCCGCCGAAACGGGTGGTCGGGAGGGTCGGACTCGCGGCCGGATCCACGCACCGGGCTACCCGCGACGGCCGGGCCGTTGCCGGGGCCGCCGGGGTTGCTCAGGCGTCCGCGTCCGCGTGCGGCGTGGCGTCCGCCGCCGGCCCGGAGCCGTTCTCCGCCGAGCGTCGGGGACCGGGCGGGGTCGGGTGGGGGGTGGTCGGCCCGGGTTCGAGGAACGCCTCGGCCCATCGGCCGACCTCGTCGAAGACCCTTTCGCGTACGGCGGGGCCGGAGAGGGTCAGGTCGTGCAGGCCACCGTCGAAGCGGGCCATGGTGACGTGTTGGCCGAGGCGGGGTGCCCAGCGGACCATGTGTTCCACGTCGAGCACGGCGTCGGCGAGGCTCGCCGCGTCCTGCCACTTGGTCCCCCGGAACGAGCGGGTGGAGCAGGCGAGCAGCACCGGCACCGGGATGTCCAGCCCGGCGCGTAGCCGCCGTTGGCCGGTGCGGACGGCGTCCAGCCAGCCGGCCCGGACCGGGAAGCCGGCGAGCGGTTTCCAGGCCAGGTCGTACGTCCACTCGCCGCGGTGGTCGGCGTGAAGGCTCTCGCCGTACACGGTGCCGAGCCCGAACGGCAGGATGCGGTGCGGCGCCCTGCGGCCCACGCGCGCGACGGCGGCCGCGAGGGGTCGGCGCACGAACCAGGGTGCGTTGAGGTCGAAGAAGGGGCTGTTGAGGAACAGGCCGTCGACCAGACCGCTGTCGCGGCGGGCGTGCGCCCAGAGCGAGATGATCAGGCCGCCGGTCGAGTGGCCCATGGCCAGCAGGGTGTCGTGCCCGTCCTCGGTGCGGACGATCTGGGCGGCGGCGTCCAGTTCGGGGAAGTAGTCGCCGAGGTCGCGGCAGAAGTTGGCGGTCTGGTGCGGCAGCAGGCTGCGGCCGTACTTGCGCAGGTCCAGCGCGTAGAAGTCCCAGCCGCGGGTGACGAAGAAGTCGGCGACGTGGGTCTGGAAGAAGTAGTCGACGAAGCCGTGCACGTAGAGCACGGCACGCCCGGTCGGGCGCTCGGCGCGGCGCCGGATCAGGGTGGCCACCACCGGCCCCTCGTCGTCGCGGCCCAGGTCGATGGTGTGCCGCTCGTACGGCGGGCCCAGCAGGTCGGGTTCCACCTCGTTGACGGTACGCCGGCAGGCTACCGGGCGGTAGCCCGCCCGCACCCGGCGGGCGGGCTACCGGTCGTCAGTCGCCCTCGGCCTCGCGGCCGGACGGCTCGTGCGAGGTCGTGGCCCGGTCCCGACCGGGGCCGTACGGCGAGACCTGATCGGCCGGCACCGAGCGGTGCTCCCGCCGGGCAGCCGAACCGCCGCCCGGGGTCGGGCCGTCGCTGTCCTGGACCAGCCGGGTTTCGCCGCTGCGGCGCATCTCCGGTTGCTGCACGTTGGGCATGCCGTTCACCTCTCCACGGTCGGCGTCGCCGGCCAGGCCACCAGCCGGCGGCGCGATCAGCTTTCGTCGGTCGTCCCGGCGCCGGCCAGTTCGTCGGCGGGCTCGTCGCCCGGCGTGGCCTCTCCGGGCGGGGTGTTCACCCGCAGGTGCTTGTTGTTGCGCGGCTCCTGCCGGGTCTTCGCGTCGTTGAGCCGGCGGCGCAGGTCGTCGCGGGCGTCGTTGAGCGCGGCGTGCAGGTCCTCCTCGGTCGAGGTGGTGACGATCTTCTGCCGGCCGGCGATCCAGCACTCCAGCGTGACCTTCTGGCCCTTGGCCTCCCGGTCCTTGACCGACAGCTCCAGTTCGGTGGCGTCCGCGTGGAAGGTGGCCAGGCGGGCGTCGAGGGTGGCGAACTGCGCGACGATCCACTCCCGGTCGGCCTGTGCGAAGCCGGCGCCGAGCCGGAGGCACTCTGCCACGATGGCCGGATTCGGGCTCATCGCCGCACCTGACCGGGGACGCGGATGGAACGGGTGATGGTCATCTTCATGATCGCTGACCTTTCGTTCGACGTCGTGCACAGGTGCGGTTGAGGAGATCCCTACCCAGGCCGGCCCCGTCCGGAACGTGACCGATTCCGCCTCTTCTTGATCATGGCGGTTCGTCGAGCCGGTGGGTCAGGGTCGACTGTCCTATCACATCGGGACCTTGATCAGGTGTTCGTCCACAGGCCGTCGCGTCGTCCACAGGCGCCGCCTCCGGGGCTGCCCGAACTCGGCGCCGGGCCGCAGGCTCGGTGCGAGCCGGCTCACGAAGACAACTTCCGACCCCGCTGGAGGATTGATGTTCGACACTCATGTCACGATCGTCGGAAACGTGCTTACCGCCCCGGAATGGCGTCGAACCACGCAGAGCAACACCCTGGTGGCCAACTTCAAGGTCGCCTCGACCGCTCGGCGCCTCGACCGCGACAGCGGACGCTGGGTCGACGGCAACAGCCTGCGCGTGCGCGTCAACTGCTGGCGGAAGCTCGCCGAGGGGGTGGCCGCCTCGGTGATGGTCGGCGACCCGGTGGTGGTCTGCGGTCGCCTCTACACCCGCGACTGGACCGACGACGCCGGCAACCACCGCACGCTGTACGAGTTGGAGGCCGTCGCGGTCGGCCACGACCTGTCCCGGGGGCGTGGGCGGTTCCTGCGTAACCGGCCCAGCCTGGCCACCAGCGCGGTCTCCGACGCCGAGGCCGACGACCGGGTGCACGGCGAGCCGACCGAGCCGGTGCCGGTCGACCAGGCGCCCGCCCATCCCGACCACCGCGCGGTCGACGACGACGTCGAGCTGCCCGATCTCGCCCCGTCGCGGGTCGGGTCGCCCGTCGTCGGCAGCTATCGCCCTGGCCCGGGCGACCTGCCCGCCGGAGCCGACCACGTGCCGGCTCCGGCGGACGACGACCTGCTCCCGGCCGACCCGTTCGACGAGTTCACCGAGGCCGACGAGCCGGTTTCCGCCGAACTGGCCCCGGCGCACCCGGAGGCCCCGGCGCACCCGGAGGGGCTCCCGCGCCCGAGGGGCTCCCGCGCCGGAGACGGAGCCCGAGCAGGAGTTGGCGGCACGTCCGGAGGAATCGGGGCGGGCGTCGCGGGGACCGGGCGCGGGCGACGGGGGCGCGGGCGGCTGCCGCAGCCCGCGTGACGGTCCCGATTAGCGGCGCACGACCGTGGTCGCTCGCGGATGGGTGACCGGGACCTGCCGGTTCGGTCATCCAACCGCGTGCGCCCGGCGGCGGTCCGACGGGTGGTGGAGGGCCGGATCCGCCGGGCGGTGCGGCTGCCGAAGCGCCGCCTCGACCTCGCCTCGACCTCGCCGCGACAGTCGCCGGAACCTCGCCGCGGCAGGCGCCCGGACCTCGCCGCGACACTGGCAACGTGCCGGCACATCCCACTAGGCTGGCCGCCCGGGGGTGGTGGGGTGCGGCACGCGCGTGCGGCGGCGAATGCGGCGGGACTCGTCGCCGGATACGCGTTGGACACGCTGTTCGGTGATCCGCGCCGCGGGCATCCGGTCGCCGGGTTCGGGCTTGCCGCCGCCGCCCTGGAACGTCGCCTCTACCGGCCCGACCGGCTGGCCGGCGGCGTGTTCACCGCCCTCGCCGTCGGCGGTCCGGTGCTGATCGGGGTGGCCGCCTCCGTCGGGACCCGGCACCGACCGGTTGCCCGGGCGGCGCTGGTCGCCGCCGGCACCTGGGCGGTGCTGGGCGGGCGCAGCCTGCGCCACGAGGCGAGGACGACGGGTCGGGCGCTGCGCTCCGGTGACCTGCCGGCCGCCCGGCAGCGGCTCGGTCACCTCTGCGGGCGGGATCCTTCGACGCTCGACGAGCCGGAACTGGCTCGGGCGACGGTCGAGTCGGTCGCGGAGAACACCTCCGACGCCGTGGTGGCCCCGCTGCTCTGGGGTGCGGTCGCCGGGCTGCCGGGCCTGCTGGGCTACCGCGCGGCGAACACCCTCGACGCGATGGTCGGCCATCGCAACGTCCGCTACGTCCGTTTCGGCACGCCGGCCGCCCGGCTGGACGACCTGCTCAACCTGGCGCCCGCGCGCCTGACCGGCCTGCTCACCGTCGCGTTGGCACCGACCGGGCGGGGGGACCGGGAACGGGCGTGGCGGGTGTGGCGGCGGGACCGTGACGACCATCCCAGCCCCAACGCCGGGCAGTGCGAGGCGGCGATGGCCGGGGCGTTGGGCGTGCGGCTGGGTGGGCGCAACGTCTACTTCGGCCGCACGGAGGTGCGCCCATTCCTCGGGGACGGCCCACGCCCCGAAGCGCGGCACCTGGCGCGGGCCGCCCGGATCTCCCGCGCGGTCGGCCTGGCTGCGCTCGCGCTCGCGGCGGCCTACCCGCTGACCGCCGGCCGGCTGGCCGGCGCCGTCGCCCGCCGGACGGCCCGGCCGGGGAGATGGCGGTGACGGGCGGCCTGCTGATCGCCGGCACCACCTCCGATGCCGGCAAGAGCGTGCTCACCGCCGGCATCTGCCGGTGGCTGCATCGCCAGGGTGTGAAGGTGGCGCCCTTCAAGGCGCAGAACATGTCGAACAACTCGGCCGTGGTGGTCGGTGCGGACGGCCGGGCGGGCGAGATCGGCCGGGCGCAGGCGATGCAGGCGGCGGCCTGCGGGCTCGCCCCGGACCTGAGGTTCAACCCGGTGCTGCTCAAGCCGGGCAGCGACCTGGCCAGCCAGGTGGTGCTGCTCGGCGAGGCCGTCGACACGATCACCGCCGGTACCTTCCGCACGCTGCGTCCCCGGCTGGCCGAGACCGCCTATGCGGCGCTGGCGGAGCTGCGGTCGGCGTACGACGTGGTGATCTGTGAGGGTGCCGGCAGCCCCGCCGAGATCAACCTGCGCGACGGCGACTACGTGAACATGGGCCTGGCCCGGCACGCCGAACTGCCGACCATCGTGGTCGGTGACATCGACCGGGGCGGTGTGTTCGCCGCCATGTTCGGCACCCTCGCCCTGCTCGACCCCGCCGACCAGGCCCTGATCGCCGGTTTCGTGGTCAACAAGTTCCGGGGTGACCGCGGCCTGCTCGCTCCCGGGCTGGAGATGCTGCGGCACGTCACCGGTCGCCCGACCTACGGGGTGCTGCCCTGGGCGCTGGACCTGTGGCTCGATGCGGAGGACTCGCTCGCCTACGGCCGGGTGCTCGGCCGTCCGGCCGCCCCGCACGGCACCGAGTGGCTCGACGTGGCGGTGCTCCGGTTGCCCCGGATCAGCAACGCCACCGACGTCGAGGCGCTCGCCACCGAGCCCGGGGTTCGCGTGCGGCTGACCGTCGAGCCGGCGGAACTCGCCGCCGCCGATCTGGTCGTGCTGCCCGGTTCCAAGTCGACCGTGGCCGACCTGGCCTGGCTGCGCGAGACCGGCCTCGCCGAGGCGGTCACCGCGCACGCGGCGGCGGGCCGCCCGGTGCTCGGCATCTGCGGCGGTTTCCAGATGCTGGCCCGGGCCATCCACGACCCGGTGGAGAGCCGGCGGGGCACGGTCGACGGGCTCGGCCTGCTGCCCGTCGAGATAACCTTCGCCGGGCGCAAGACGGTCCGGCCGGCGGTGGGCACCGCCGGTGGGCTGCCGGTCCACGGCTACGAGATCCACCACGGGTACGTCTCGGCCGCGGACCCGCAGCTGACCCCGCTGCTGCGCGACGCCGGTGGCGCCGGCGAGGGTGCGGTGTCCGGTGCCGTGCACGGCACCCACTGGCACGGCACCTTCGAGTCCGACGGTTTCCGCCGGTGGTTCCTCGCCCGGGTGGCCCACCTCGCCGGGCGTAGCGGTTTCCGGGTGGCGCCGGACACGTCCTTCGCCGCCGCCCGCGAACGCACCCTCGACCTGCTCGGCGACCTGGTCGAGGAGCATCTGGACACGGACGCCCTGTGGCGGCTCATCGAGACCGGCCCGCGCACCGACCTGCCGTTCGTCCCACCGGGTGCGCCACCGCGCTGAGCGGTCCGCGGGCGGTGGTCAGGGGCGGACATCGGCGGCCCGGTCGGTGAAGGGCAGCCCCGCCGTCCGCCACGCCTCCACCCCGCCGATCATGTCGGTCGCCCGGTGCAGGCCGAGGGCGCGCAGGCTGGCCGCGGCGAGGCTGGAGCTGTAGCCCTGCCGGCACACCACGACGATTTCGAGGTCGTACCCGGTCGCCTCGGGGATGCGCCAGTCGCTGGCGGGGTCGAGTCGCCACTCCAGCACCGTCCGGTCGATCACGATGACGCCGGGCAGGTCGCCCTGTTCCCGCCGCTGCGGGTCGGACCGCGTGTCGATCACCAGCGCACCCCGGGTCGCGGCCTGCACCGTCTCCTGCGGGGTCAACCGGGCCATGCCCGCGCGGGCCTGTTCCAGCAACGCCTCGACACCGGGACTCATCACGGAATGGGACACGCCACGATCATGCCGTTCGGCTCACGGCGGGCGGTCCGAAGTGGCCGGGGACAACCCGATCGGTAACGTCGGTGCCCGTGGTGGCGATCTTCGAGGCGTACGCCGATCTGGCCCGGCGGGTGCTGGCCGGGCCGGCCCGGTTGGGGCGCACCCGGTTGGTTGCCGTCGACGGTCCCAGCGGCGCGGGCAAGACCGTCTTCGCCGCGCGGCTGGCCGAGGCCGTCACCGCCGAAGCCGGGGCCGCCGAGGCCGTCACCGCCGACGCCGGGGCCGCCGAGGCCCTCCCGGCCGACGCCGCCGCGGCCGACGTCCCCGCCGGCAGGGCCGCCGATGCCGGTGGCGGACGGCCACCGGTGGTGCACACCGACGACCTGCTCGACGGGTGGGACGACCAGCTCACCTTCTGGAGCAGGCTGGAGGACGGGGTGTTGGCTCCGGTGCGGGCCGGCCGGTCGGGGGCGTACCGGCGCTACAGCTGGATGCGCCGTCGCTTCCTGCCCACGCCGGTGCCGGTACCGGCGGCACCGGTGCTGATCGTGGAGGGGGTCAGCGCGGCGCGGGCGGCCGCCGGACCCGTCCTGACCCTGGCGGTCTTCGTCACCGCCCCGCGATCGCTGCGGCTGACCCGGGCGGTGGCCCGCGACGGCCCGGCGATCCTGCCGGAGCTGCGGCGCTGGCACGCCGTCGAGCGGGCCCACTTCGCCGCCGACGGCACCGCGGGCCGGGCCGACCTGGTGGTCGACGGGGCGCCCGCGTTGCCCCACGACCCCGACCGCTACTACCTACGGATCACGGCTGGCGGTGCCGCCGACGCCGACCGGTGAGCCCGGCATACGATGCCGGTCATGACCACACCGATCATGACCGACACCGACCTGCGGGAGGCCGTCGCACGGGAGCTGCCCGGCGTCCGGGCCGATCTGGAGCGTCTGGTCCGCATTCCCGGCATCGCCTTCGAGGGCTTCGACCACTCGCAGGTGCGGCGATCCGCCGGGGCGGTGGCCGAGTTGCTGCGCGGCTGCGGCCTCGACGTCGAGGTCGTGCGCGCCGGTGGCCAACCTGCGGTGATCGGCCGGAAGGCGGCGCCGCCCGGCGCGCCGACGGTCATGCTCTACGCCCACCACGACGTGCAGCCGATCGGTGACCGGGCGCTGTGGGAGTCCGACCCCTTCGAGCCGGTCGAGCGGGACGGTCGGCTGTACGGGCGGGGCGCCGCCGACGACAAGGCCGGCATCATGGCGCACGTCGCGGCGTTGCGTGCCTTCGGCGGGCAACTGCCGGTCGGCGTGGTCGTGTTCGTCGAGGGGGAGGAGGAGTACGGCTCCGACTCCCTCGAACAACTGCTCGCCGAGCACCGGGACAAGCTCGCCGCCGACGTCATCGTGATCGCCGACTCGACCAACTGGGACGTCGGTGTGCCGGCACTCACCACCTCGTTGCGCGGCCTCGTGAACTGTTTCGTCGAGGTGCGCACGCTGGACCACGCCGTGCACAGCGGGATGTTCGGCGGCGCGGTGCCGGACGCGCTCACCACCCTGGTGCGGCTGCTCGCCACGCTGCACGACGACACCGGGGACGTGGCGGTGGAGGGACTGGTCGGCCGGGAGGCGGCCAGCGTCGACTATCCGGAGGACCGGTTCCGCGCCGAGGCCGGGCTGGCCGAGGGGGTGCGGCTGTTCGGCAGCGGGCGGATCACCGACCGGTTGTGGACCAAGCCGGCGCTCGCCGTGCTCGGGATCGACGCACCGTCCACGGCGGAGGCCCCGAACGCCCTGGTCCCGGCGGCCAGGGCCAAGCTGAGCGTGCGGCTGGCGCCGGGTGACGAACCGAAGCGGGCGTACGCGGCGGTCCGCGACCATCTGGAGCGGTACGCCCCGTGGGGCGCCCAGGTGCAGGTCACCTTCGAGCACGACGGCGCCCCGTGCGTCATCGACGCCACCGGACCGGTGTTCGACGCGGCCCGTGCCGCCTTCCGTACCGCCTGGGACGGCACCGACGCGGTGGAGATCGGCGTCGGCGGTTCGATCCCGTTCATCGCCACCTTCCAGGAGATGTTCCCGCAGGCGGCGATTCTGGTGACCGGGGTGGAGGACCCGCACGCCCGGGCGCACGGGCCGAACGAGAGCCTGCATCTGGGCGAGTTCGCCCGGGTCTGCCTGGCGGAGGCGTTGTTGCTGGCCAGGGTGGCCGAGGTGCGGCGGCACCCGAACCCGTAACTTCCCGCAGATGGTGACCGTTTCGGGTGTGTCGGGCGCGGCGCTGTTGTAGCCTCTCGAACATGCGTACGAACGAAGGTCTGGCGCGCCTGGAGGCCGCCGTCAGTGCTCTGGGGGACGTCGACGTCTCCGCGTGGCCCGAGGACACGCTCAAGGAACAACTGGGCGAGCTGTCCGCCGCCCTGGTCGCCCTGGACACGTCGCTGTCCCGCATCGCCGACGAGGTCCGCGCCCGCGGCCTGCGGGTCGAGGAGCCCGTCCCGGTCTGACGCCGTGCCCCGCCTGCCGAGCCCAGCCCGGCGGGGCTTGCCGCCGAGCCCGGCCGAGGGCGGGTGGGTGCGGCCGGGCGCAGCTGGCGGCGGTTGTCGGGGGCGGCTGGCAGGATGGGTTCGTGCGGTTCCTGGACCTCGCTGCCACCTCCGCGGCCGTCGGCGCCACCAGCGGCCGGCGCGCCAAGATCGAGCTGCTCGCCGACGCCCTGCGGCGGCTCGGCCCCAGCGAGGTCGCCGCGGGTTCCGGCTGGCTCGCCGGTGAGCTGCGCCAGCGGCAGACCGGCGTCGGCTGGGCCAGCCTGCGTGAGCTGCCCCGCCGGCGGCCGAGCCGACCCTGACCGTGGCGGCGGTCGACGCGGCGATCGACGAGATCGCGGCGGTGCACGGCGCGGGCTCGCAGGCCCGCCGGCGGGCCCTGGTGGCGGCGCTCTACGCCGCCGCGACCGCCGCCGAGCAGCGGCTGCTGACCGGCCTGTTCCTCGGCGAGCTGCGACACGGCGCCCAGGCCGGGCTGCTCGCCGACGCGATCGCCCGAGCCGCCGAGGTGCCGGTGACCGCGGTGCGCCGGGCGCTGCTGCTCGCCGGTGACCTGCGGGCGGTGGCGGTGGCCGCGCTGCTCGGCGGTGCCGCGGAGCTGGCCGGGTTCGGGCTGCGGGTCGGTCGGCCCCTGGCGCCGATGTTGGCGCGGAGCGCGTCGTCGGTCGACGAGGCGCTCGCGGCCACCGGCACCCCCGCCGTGGTCGACGTCAAGCTCGACGGGGTCCGCATCCAGGTGCATCGCAGCGGGGCCGACATAGCCGTGTTCAGCCGTAGCCTCGACGAGATCACCGGGCGGGTGCCGGAGGTGGTCGCCGCGGTGCGCGCCCTGCCCGCCCGGGAGATCGTCCTCGACGGCGAGGCGATCGGGCTGGACGCCACCGGCCGCCCGTTGCCGTTCCAGCAGACGTCGAGCGCCGCCGCCCGCCGAGGAGCCGGCCCGGCTGCCGGTGCACCGGTCGCGCCGGCGGTGCGGGCCGCCGCCGAGCGGACCGGCGAGACAGTGCTCACGCCGTACTTCTTCGATCTGCTGCACCTCGACGGCGCCGATCTGATCGACCTGCCCGGCCGCGAGCGGTGGGCCGTGCTGGCTGGCACGGTCGACGCGTCGCTGCTGGTGGGGCGGATGGAGGTCGACGGCCCGGAGCGCGCCGGCGCGGCGTTCGCCGCGGCGATCGACGCCGGTCAGGAGGGCGTGGTGGTCAAGGCGCCCGACGCGCCCTACGACGCCGGTCGGCGCGGTGCGGCCTGGGTCAAGGTGAAGCCGCGGCACACCCTCGACCTGGTCGTGCTCGCCGTGGAGTGGGGCAGCGGGCGGCGCACCGGATGGCTGTCGAATCTGCACCTGGGCGCGCGCGACCCGGAGACCGGCGGGTTCGTGATGCTCGGCAAGACCTTCAAGGGGCTGACCGACGAGTTGCTGCGCTGGCAGACCGAGCGCTTCCTCGACCTCGCCGTGCGGCGCGAGGACTGGATGGTCCAGGTCCGGCCCGAACAGGTCGTGGAGATCGCCTTCGACGGGGTGCAGAGCAGTTCGCGCTATCCCGGCGGGGTGGCCCTGCGCTTCGCCCGCGTGGTGCGCTACCGCGACGACAAGACCGCCGCCGAGGCCGACACCATCGCCGCCGTGCGGGCCATCCATGCCGGCCGGCCGCCGGGCTGAACGGTCAGGTGGCCGCCCGCGACCCGGGTCCGGCCGCCCGGTCGCGGGGTCGCTCGTCCACCACCCCGGCCAGCCGGCGGGCCTCCCGCCGGGCGATCCAGCCGTAGCCGAACAGGGTCATCGCCGCGAAGATCCACCATTGGACCACGTAGCCGAGGTTCTGCCAGTTGTTGGTGTGGCCCACCGGCACCGCCCTGAAGGCCGGGTCGGCGGCCGGGGTCTGCTCGTCGAGCAGGAGGTAAGCCCCGTGCAGCGGGTACGGCAGTTCCCCGGCGAGCTGGGGCACGGAGACCCGGCGGCTCTCCAGCCGCCCCGCACGCCAAGCCACCCGGGCATCGCCGCTCTCGCTCGCGTGCACCCGGCCCTCGACGGTCACCTCGCCGGCCGGCGCCGGCGGCACCTGCGGCTGCGCGACCGCCCCGCCGGGAGCCGGCGGGATCCAGCCCCGATCCACCAGGACGGCGGTGCCGTCGGCCAGCACCAGCGGGGTGACCACCTCGAAGCCGACCCGGCTCTCGACCGTCCGGCCGCGCACCAGGACGACGGTGTCGGTGTCGTAGCGGCCGGTGACGGTGACCCGGGTGAAGGTCCGTTCCGGCGCCGGTGGTGGCCCGACCGTGCCGGGGCCACCGGTCGGCGCGGGCAGCGCCGCACGTAGCGGCACCGGGGCCATCCGCAGGCCGGCGTCGATCCGTTCGTTGATCGCCGTGCGACCGTGGTAACGCTCCAGCTGCCAGTTGCCGAGCAGCACCATCACCGTGGCGGCGACCAGAGCCAGCGAGAGGATGCCCAGCCAGCGCGGCGTCAGCAGGAACCGGTACACGCCACGAGGCTACCCGTACGACCACCGCCGCCGCGCCGGGCCGGCCACCGGCGCCGGCTGTCGACCAGGGGTGGGCATTGCGGAGAGTGTCCGGGTCGGTGCGGTCCGCGCAGGCTCGCCGGCAGTGGTGGACGCGGGGACCCCGACGGCGCGTACCCGCCGCCCGGTTCGGCTATCGTCACGCGGGCGGAGCGCGCCGACGGTCGGCACGCCGTCCGCTCGCGAGGAGTCGATGATGACCGTCGTGCCGCGTCTGGTGCTCAGCGCGCCCTCCTCCGGACACGGCAAGAACGCGTTGGCGATCGGTCTGCTCGCCGCGCTCGCCGACCGGGGTCTCGACGTGTCCGGGTTCAAGATCGGGCCGGACCAGGTGGATGCCGCCTATCTCGGGCTCGCCGGCGGCCGGCCCGGACGCAGCCTGGATCCCCGACTGGTCGGCACCGAGCGGCTGGCCCCGCTGCTCCTGCACGGCGCGGCCGGCTCCGAACTCGCGGTGGTGCAGGGCAGCATGGGCCTGTACGACAGCCTCACCGGGCGGAGCGACACCGAGTCGACCGCCGCCGTCGCCACCGCGCTGCGCAGCCCGGTCGTGCTGGTGGTCGACGTCGCCGCGATGGGGCAGTCGGTGGCCGCCCTGGTGCACGGCTTCCGGGCGTACGACGAGCAGTTGTGGATCGGTGGGGTGATCCTCAACCGGGTCGCCTCCGCTCGGCACGAGGCGCTGCTGCGCGAGGCGCTCGACGACATCGGCATCCCGGTCTACGGCGCATTGCGCCGCCAGGACCTGCCCGTGGTGCTGCCGTCCCGCCGGCACGGGGTGGTGCCGGTGCTGGAAGGCGCCGGCGAGGCCACCCGGGCGGTCCGGCGGCTGGGCGAGGCGGTGACCGCCACCGTCGATCTGGAACGGCTGCTCGGGCTGGCCCGCTCCGCTCCGCCGTTGGGCGTCCAGCCGTGGTCGCCGGTGGTCGCCGACGGGGTCGTCCCGTCCCCGCCCGCCGGCGCCGCGGCTCCGATCGTCGCGCTGGCCGGTGGGCCCGGTGGCAGCTTCAGTCACGCCGAGACGGCCGAACTGCTGCGGGCCGCCGGGGCGGAGGTGGTGACGCTCGACCCGTTCGCCGACGAGGTGTTGCCGGCCGGCACCTCGGCCCTGGTGGTCGGCGGGGCCCTACCCGAGTCGTACGCCGAGCAGCTGTCGGCCAACCGGCGGCTCTGCATCGCGGTCGCCGAGCTGGCCCGGACCGGTCGGCCGGTGGTCGCCGAGGGCGCCGGTCTGCTCTGGCTCGCCCGGGAGCTGGACGGGCTGCCGATGTGTGGGGTGATCGATGCGATCGGCAGCCTCCGGGAGGGGTTGGTGGTCGGCTACCGGGAGGCGACGGCCGAGAGTGACAGCGTGGTCGCCGCCCGGGGCGAGGTGGTGACCGGCCACAAGGAGCACCGGGCGGTGCTCAACCCCGGGGCGGGCAGCGGCCGGCGTGGAGCTGGCCGGGCGGCGCACCGGAGGGTTCGTCTGGCGCGGCGTGCACGCCTCCCAACTCGCCCCGCACTGGGCCGCGTACCCGCTGATCGCGCCGCGGCTGGTGGCCGCCGCTTCGGCCGGGCCGGCGACGGTCCCGGCGGGGCTGGGCGCCGGTGCCCCGGCCGGGTCGGCGGGTGCCGCGCCGGCCGGCCCGGCAAGTGTCGTGGCGTCCGGGCCGGCCGGTGGGACATCCGCCTGATCAGCCGACTATCCGGTCGGAGGGCGGGACGAAGTCCCGGACGGGTTTGCCCTTGAGGGCGTCGCGGAGGGTGTTCGAGACCGCCGCGATCGGGATCTGCGACTGGCCGTCACCCACGGCGTTGAACGGGTTGTCGGGGTCGGAGATGAAGCTGGCGGCGGCAAGCTCCGGCGTGTAGCCGACGAACCAGGCCGACCGGGTGCTGTCCGTGGTGCCGGTCTTGCCGGCCACCGGTCGGCCGACCGTGCCGCGTACGCTGTCCGCCGTCGACCAGCCGCCGCAGCCGCCCTTGGCCGGCGTGTCGCCGGTGGGGCAGCGCGCGGCGTCGGTGGCGGCCCGGGCGGCGTCGGCGCTGACCACCTGGCGGCAGCGCGGCTTGGCGACCTCGCGCTCGATACCACCCGCGGTCCTGAAGGTGGCCGGGGTGCCGTCCCGGTTGTAGATGGCGTTCACCGGCATCGCCTCGCAGTAGCGCCCGTCGGCGGCGACGGCGGCGTAGGCGTTGGCCATCTCCAGCGGGGTGGCGTCGGAGACGCCCAGCGTGAACGCGCCCCACTTGTTGGCCCTCGACGGCGAGGCGTGTTCCCGGTCCACGTCGGTGCGCCAGCGCAGCCCCAGCTGCTCGGCGAGCCGGACGGCCTTCTCCGCCCCGACCTGCTCCTCCAGCCAGACGAAATAGGTGTTCACCGACTTGCCGAAGCCGGACCACATGGTCTGGGTACCGCTCATCGCGCCGCTGGCGTTCGACGGCTGCCAGCCGTCGTAGACCTCGGAGCGGTAGCTGTGTGGCGCGTTGAAGGTGGTGTTCAGCGTCATGCCGGCGTCGAGCGCGGCCAGCATCGGGAACATCTTGAACGTCGACCCGGCCTGGTAGCCCGGCAGGTCACCGCCGCCCATCAGTGGTGCCACCGTGTTCGGGTAGTTCGCCTTCACCTTGGGCCCGGCCTCCGGGTTGGAGCTGAGCGGGTTCTCGTCCAGGTCGAGCGAGTAGGTGCGGTTCACCGCCATCGCCTTGACCCGCCCGGTGCCCGGCTCGGAGACCACGATGCCGTTGGCGAACGGGCTGCCGGTGTTCCCCTCGGTGCCGACGTTCTTCTCCGCCGCCGCCTGGATCTTCGGGTCCATGCTGAGCACGATCCGGTAGCCGCCCCGGCGTAGCTTGTCCATCCGTTGCAGCCGGTTCTCGCCGAAGGCGGGTTGGGCGCTCCACCAGTTCTTCAGGTAGTCGCAGAGGAATCCCCAGCTGTTCCACTTCTCCGGCACCGAGGCGCAGTCGTTGGGCGGGTAGGTCAGCCGCAGCCGGATCGGTTCGCCCTTGGCCGCCTCGGTCGAGTCGGGCGACAGGTAGCCGAGCTGCGCCATCTTGTCGAGCACGTAGTTGCGCCGCGCGGTGGCGTCCTTCTGGTCCGAGCTGGCCGGGTCGTACTGCGAGGGTGATTTCACCAGTCCGGCGAGGGTGGCGGCCTCGACGGCGGTGAGTTTCTTCGGCGTCGTGGAGAAGAAGATCTCGCTGGCGGCGTAGATGCCGTACGCCCGGTGCCCGAAGTACGCCGAGTTCAGGTAGCGCTCCAGGATGTCCTCCTTGCTCAGCTCCTTCTCCAGGTCGACCGCCATGCGCATCTCCTTGACCTTGCGGATCGGGGTCTGCGCGGTGGCCTCCTGCACCTCCTTCGGGGTGGTGGCGCTGTCGCGCAGCGCCATCCGGACGTACTGCATGGTCAGCGTGGAGGCGCCCTGGGAGACGCCGCTGGAGCGGGCGTTGGCCACGAAGGCGCGGGCGACGCCCTTTGGGTCCACGCCGTGGTGCTGGTAGAAGCGGTTGTCCTCGGCCGCCACGATGGCCTGCTGCATGTTTGGCGAGATGTCCGACAGCTTCGTGTACTGGCGGTACTCCTCGTAGAACATGGTCAGCACGGTCTTGCCGTCGGGCGCGTACAGGTAGGAGGTCTCGGCGGGCAGGGCGGTGGCCAGCAGGCGGGTCTTGCTCTCCACGGCGTGCGCGGTGGCCTTGGCGCCGATGCCGGTGAGGGCGACCACGGGGTACGCCACGGCGGCGACGACGATGCCGGCGATCAGCCCGGCACGGAGGAGAGGAACGAGTCGACCAGCGGCGGCAAGGGGTCGGTTGCTCACACCGCTAAGTTATGACATTTCCGATTCGTCCATGAGAAATACTCATGAAGTGACCAGTGGTGATGCGGCCCACCCTCCGGGCTGCTGTCCCCCGCGCCTCCTTCCCGGCAGGATCGCGGGCATGCATGGTCAGCTGGCCGGGGCGTCCCGCGCGTCGCCGGCCGAGCCGGATCTCGCCCATCACGGCGACGCGGAGGTCGGCCAGGGCCTGATCGACCTCGCCGTCAACGTGCGGCGTGCCCCGATGCCGCCCTGGCTGGCCGGGCCGATCACGGCGTCGCTGGCCGACCTCGCGGCGTACCCGAACCCGCACCGGGCCCGCGTCGCCGTCGCCGCCCGGCACGGCCGGCCGGTGGGCGAGGTGCTGCTGACCGCCGGCGCCGCCGAGGGTTCGTGCTGCTCGCCCAGGCACTGCGCGGGTGCGCCGGCCGGTGGTGGTGCACCCGCAGTTCACCGAGCCGGAGGCCGCGCTGCGGGCCGCCGGGCACGCCGTCGAGCGGGTGCTGCTCGACGCGGCGGACGGTTTCCGGCTCCATCCGGACCGGATCCCCGCCGACGCCGACCTGGTCATGATCGGTAACCCGACCAACCCCACGTCCGTGCTGCATCCCGCCGTCGACCTCGCCGCACTGGCCCGTCCCGGTCGGGTGCTGGTGGTCGACGAGGCGTTCGCCGACACCACCGCCGCGCCCGGCGTACCCGGCGAGCCCGAGTCGCTGGCATCCCGCCGGGACCTGCCCGGGCTGCTGGTCGTGCGCAGCCTCACCAAGACGTGGGGGCTT
The DNA here is from genome assembly GCF_019697375.1 of Micromonospora tarapacensis. Taxonomy (NCBI): domain Bacteria; kingdom Bacillati; phylum Actinomycetota; class Actinomycetes; order Micromonosporales; family Micromonosporaceae; genus Micromonospora; species Micromonospora tarapacensis. The sequence goes on from NZ_JAHCDI010000003.1 coordinate 1,002,820, forward strand.
GCCGGGCTGCGGATCGGCTACCTGCTGGGCGAGGCCGCACTGCTGGACCGGCTGGCCGCCGTCCAGCCGCTCTGGGCGGTCTCCACGCCGGCCCTGGCCGCCGCGTCCGCCTGTGCCGGCCCCGAGGCGGTCGCGGCCGAGCGCGCCATCGCCGCGCAACTAGCGGCCGACCGCGAACACCTGGTCGATCGGCTGGCGACCCTGCCGGGAGTGCGCGTCGCCGGCCGCCCCGCCAGCGCCTTCGTGCTGGTGCGGCTCCCCGGTGCCGACCGGATCCGGAGCGTCCTGCGGGGCCACGGCTGGGCGGTCCGCCGCGGCGACACGTTCCCGGGCCTCGGCCCGGACTGGCTGCGGATCGCGGTGCGCGACCGGGCGACCACCGACACGTTCATCAAGGTGCTGGCGGAGATCCTGGAGGCATGATGCTGGAGACCACCATCGCGGCGATCGGCCCGCTCGACGAGTCGGCGATGACCGCGGCGCGGCAGTTGCAGGCCCGGCTGACCAAGCCGGCCGGCTCGCTCGGCGCCCTGGAGGAGCTGTCCGTACGTCTCGCCGGCCTGGCCGGCACCTGCCCGCCGCCGCTGCCCACCCCGGCGGCCGTGGCGATCTTCGCCGGAGACCACGGCGTGCACGCCCAGCGGGTGACCCCCTGGCCGCAGGAGGTGACCGGACAGATGGTCAGCAACTTCCTGGCCGGCGGCGCGGTGGTCAACGCCTTCGCCCGGCAGGCGGGCGCCTCGGTGACCGTGATCGACGTCGGGGTGGCCGACCCGCTGCCGGTTCCCGACCCCGCGGGCGTGGCCGACATCGACGATCCAGGCGGTGCCGGCGTCCTCGACGGCGCGGCCGGATCGGGCGTACCCCGACTGGTCAGCGCGTCGGTCCGGCGCGGTACCCGGGACATGACCGTCACCGCGGCGATGACCCGGGAGGAGGCGCGGGCGGCGGTCGAGGTCGGTATCACCATCGCCGGGGAACTGATCGACGCCGGGGCCGGAATGCTGCTCACCGGCGACATGGGGATCGCCAACACCACCCCGGCCGCCGCCCTCGTCGCCGCCTTCGGCGGAGTCGACGCCGCCGAGGCGACCGGCCGGGGCACCGGCGTCGACGACCCGACCTACCAACACAAGATCGACGTGGTGCGGGCCGCGTTGCACCGTCACCGCCCTGACCCGGCCGATCCGCTCGGTGTGCTGGCCGCCGTCGGTGGTCTGGAACACGCCGCGTTGGCCGGATTCGTGCTCGGTGGCGCCGCGCGCCGGGTACCGGTGCTGCTGGACGGGGTGATCGCGGTCTCCGCCGCGCTTGCCGCGGCGGCCTTCGCCCCGGACTCGGTCGCGGCCATGGTCGCCGGTCATCGCTCCGCCGAGCCCGGCGCCACGGTCGCGCTGCGCCGGCTCGGCCTCACCCCCTGATCGACCTCGGCCTGCGGCTCGGCGAGGGCACCGGCGCGCTGCTGGCCCTGCCCGTGGTCACCGGCGCGGTCCGGGTACTGCACGAGGTGGCCACCTTCGACGCCGCCGGGGTGGCCGAGAAGTGAGCGGGCGAACCATTTCCATCCGGCCGCACGGTCCACTGCCGGGCACCGCCGGCAGGCGGAGCGAGGCGGCGTGAGCGGCAACCCGTACCCCTCGGGCTCCGGCTGGCCGGCCTCCGCGTCGTCGTGGTCGGTGGCGGCGCGGTGGCCACGCGGCGGGTACCGGCACTGCTCGACGCAGGTGCGGACGTGCTGCTGGTGGCGCCGGAGCTCACCCCGGCCCTGCGCGCCCACGCCGACGCCGGACGGTTGCGGTGGGCACCGCGCCGGTTCGTCGCCGACGACCTGGACAGCGCCTGGCTGGTGCAGGTCGCCATCGACGACCCGACCGCCGCTGACGAGGTCAGCGCCGCCGCCGCGGAGCGTCGGATCTTCTGCGTACGCGCCGACGACCGGACCGCGGCAACGGCCTGGACTCCGGCGGTGACCCGGTACGGCCCGGTCACCGTGGCGGTGCACGGTGGCGGTGACCCACGCCGCGCGGTGACCGTCCGCGACGCCGTCCGCACCCTTCTGCACGCCCGGACGGGCCCCCTGTTGACGGACTCCCCGGAGCGGGCGCCGCTGGCCACCCGCAACGGTGGAACCGGTCAGGTGTTTCTGGTCGGTGCCGGCCCCGGCGACCCGGAGTTGATCACCCTGAAGGGGTGGCGGCTGCTCAGCGAGGCCGACGTGGTGGTCGCCGACCGGCTGGTGCCCGGCCTGCTCCTGGACGAGTTGCGTGCCGGGGTGGAACTGGTCGACGCCTCCAAGATCCCGTACGGTCCGTCCCGCGGTCAGGAGGAGATCAACCGGATCCTGGTGGACCGGGCCCTGGCCGGCGCCTTCGTGGTCCGCCTCAAGGGCGGTGACCCGTACGTCTTCGGTCGGGGCGGCGAGGAACTGCTCGCCTGCGCGGCGGCCGGTGTACCGGTCACCGTGGTGCCGGGTGTGACCAGCTCGATCGCCGCCCCGGCCGCGGCCGGCATTCCGGTCACCCACCGATCGGTGGCGCACGAGTTCACCGTGGTGTCCGGGCACGTCGCGCCGGAGTCGCCGGACTCCCTGGTCCGCTGGGATGCGTTGGCCGGTCTGCGCGGCACGCTGGTGATCCTGATGGGCCTGAAGAACCTACCCTCGATCACCAGCACGCTGCTGGCGCACGGGCGGGCGGCCGGAACCCCGGCCGCGGTGGTCCAGGAGGCCACCACCGGCGGTCAGCGGATCGTTCGCTCGACACTCGGCGAGGTGGCTGACGCGGTGATCGCCGCAGGGCTACGCCCGCCAGCGGTGGTCGTGGTCGGTGACGTGGTCGAGGCACTGGTCTGAGCTGCGGGCACGCCGCTGGCCGGCACCCCGGGTACGGGTGCCGGCCAGCGGTTCTTGCTTCCCCCGGTGGAGGAATGTCGTCGGTGGTCAGCTGGTCCAGTGTGCGGCGACCAGGTCGGCGGCCTGCTGTTCCCACTGGGCGTAGTGGTCCGGGTAGGCCGACACCTGCACCGTCTGCGCGGCCTCGGTCAGCGGCATGTCCTGCCAGCCGTCGACCTGCTTCAGGCCCTTCAGGAACGCCAGGGTCGCGTACTCGGGGTCGGTGATCTGCTCCACCGTGCCCCACCCGCTCGACGGACGCTGCTGGAACAGGCCCTGCGAGTCGTGGTCGTTACGGTCACCCAGATGACCCAGGTTCTCCAACTTCGACTCCTGCAACGCGGTACCGATGGCCACCACGGCCGCCCGCTCGTCCATCCCGGCCTTCTTCGTCGCCGCGACGATCGCCTTCGCGTTCGCCGTCTGCTCGTCGTTCAACTCGATCCGCGACTGGCCGCCCGGAACGCCGTGCGGCAACAGCTTACCCACGTCGGGCTTGTCCGCCTGCACCACCGCGACCGGCGCGGCCCGAACCGCCGTGACATCGGCGTGGCCGGCCACCGGACCGGCGAACACGCCACCGGCGAACGCCACACCCGCCACACCCAGCACACTCCTACGAATGATCGTGTTCATCACCAAGCTCCATTCGGGGGTCGACGCACACGCACCCCAAGGGGGAGAAGGCACGCGCACGCAAGCACCGACAGGCGCCCAAACAAAAGGGGGACGATCACCCGGGGCGCGGGGCACAGAACCGCCGCTGCACGCCGCCGGGACCATCTGCAACGACCACCGGCCCGCCAACATTCCGGACCGCATCCACCCACCGCAGCGGGCGGTCTTCCTCGGCCGTTCACCCGTCTACAACGACGCCGGCCCGCCACCCATTCCACCCCGAGCCGATCCACCGCACCCGACGTCCCACGATCTTGGTGCGAAAGCGGACATCGGGCGTGATCGGCCCCGGGAGTGCCTCGACCTCGTCGGGACGCGGGCCGCCCGGACGGTGATGCCGGAAGCGGCCGGAGACGCGGGATCTCCGGCCGCTCGGGTCTGACGGTCGGCTACTGCTTGAGCATGTTGTCCAGCAGCAGTGCGCACCGGATCACACCGAGGTGGCTGTACGCCTGCGGGTGGTTGCCCAGGCCGCGCTCGGCGAGCGGGTCGTACTGCTCGGGCAGCAGCCCGGTCGGTCCCGCCGTGTCGATCATCTGGAGGAAGAGTTCCTCGGCGTCGGTACGCCGCCCGGTACGCAGGTACGCCTCGATCAGCCACGCCGTGCAGATGTGGAAGCCGCCCTCGCGGCCGGGCAGGCCGTCGTCCCAGTGGTAGCGGTAGACGACCGGGCCGCTGCGCAGATCCGCCTCGATCTTCAACACGGTGGAGAGGAAGCGGGGATCGTCGCCGGGCAGCAGGCCGGAGAGCCCGATCCACAGCGACGAGGCATCCATGTCCTCGTCGCCGTACGCGACGCTGTACGCCTCGGCGTGCTCGTGCCAGCCGTACTCCAGCACGTTGGCGCCGATCCGGTCGCGCAGCTCCACCCATTCCGGGCGGTCCTCGCCGCCGTGCTGGCGCATCACGTGCAGCGCACGGTCGACGGTCATCCAGCACATCACCTTCGAGAAGATGTGGTGCCGGGGCGGCAGGCGGGCTTCCCAGATGCCGTGATCCGGCTCGTGCCAGCGGCGCCGGACCGCCTCGACCATGTTCTCCAACACCCGCCACTCCTCGGCACGCACCGAACCGCGTGCGTCGGCGGTGGCGGCGATCAGGTCGGCGATCGGGCCGAAGACGTCCAGCTGGAGCTGGTGGTTGGCGAGGTTGCCGACGCGCACCGGGCGGGAGCCGGCGTAGCCGGGCAGCGTGTCGATGACCGCCTCGGCACCCAGCTCGAAGCCGTCCACGGTGTAGAGCGGGTGCAGCCGCTCGGGGTGCCCGCCGGTGCGCTCCACACAGCCGTCGACCCAGCGCAGGAACGCCTCGGCCTCGGTGACCGAGCCCAGGTCGACCAGGGCCCGGGCGGTCATCGCGGCGTCCCGCAGCCAGCAGTAGCGGTAGTCCCAGTTCCGGACTCCGCCCAACTCCTCCGGTAGCGACGTGGTCGCCGCCGCCAGGATCGAACCGCTCGCCTCGTGGCAGAGGCCGCGCAGCGTCAGCGCGCTGCGGGCGACCAGGTCCCGGGCGGTCGCCGGCAGCCGCAGCGAGGCCACCCAGTCCTTCCAGGGTCGTTCGGCCGCCGCCTGCCGCTCGTGGATGGGCAGCCGGTGGTGTTCCAGGCTGTGCGTGCCGAAACGAAGCTCCAGCACCACCTGCCCGCCGAGCGCGGCGAGGTCCACCACCGCCTTCGCGGTCTCGTATCCGCCGTCGTTGCCGACCTCCCACTGCACACCGGGGGAGTAGAGCGCGACCGGCTCGTTGGAACCGAGCACCAGCAGGCCGTCGCCGAGCGGCTGGAGCTGCACCGCGACCTGGGCGAACTCGGGCCGGGGCGCGAACTCCAGCCGGGCCCTACCGGTGCCGGTCAGCACCCTGATCAGCGTCGAGTCGCCGGAGACGATCGCCGGACCGTCGGGGGTGGCCCGGGGGTCGGGCTTGCCGAGCCAGTCGGTGACGGTCAGGCCGGACCAGCGGGTCTCCACGGTCATCGTGCCCGACCGGTAGCGCTGGCCCAGCGGGATCCCGTCGCGCTCCGGAGCGACGCTGAAGTGCCCGGCCGGGCTGCCGCCGACCAGGTCCGCGAAGATCGCCGCCGAGTCGGGCTTGGGGTTGCACAGCCAGCTCACCTTGGCATCGGGGCTGAGCAGCGCGACCGTGCGGCCGTTGGCCAGCATCGAGTGCCGTTCGATCGGCACCGCCCGTTCGCCGAACAGCCAGTGCCGGCGGGTCTCCAGCAGCAGGCCGAGCGCGCGGGCGGCCTCGATCGGCTCGGCCACCCGGTACCCGGCCTTGGTCTCACCCGGGCCGATCTTGATGCCGACGTCGGGGCCGTGCAGGTTGCCGAAGGCGTTCTCGTCGGTGATGTCGTCGCCGATGAAGAGCACCGCACTGGCGGAGAGCTGGGTGCGCAGCTGGTCGATCGCGGTGCCCTTGTGGGTGGCCACCACGGAGATCTCGATGACCTCCTTGCCCTGGGTGACGGTGACGTCCGGCCAGGTCGCGGGGCCGCTACGGACCGCCTCGATGGCCGCGGCGGCGACCTCGGGGTCCACCCCGCGGGTGTGCACGGCGACGCTGGCCGGCTTGCGTTCGAGACGTATCCCGGGATGGACCGTGGCGATCTCGCGCAACGCGTCGCGCAGCCGGTTGCGCACGGCGATCAGCTCGGGGGAGAGCCGCTCGACGAAGCCGATGTCGAACTCGGAGCCGTGGCTGCCGACCAGGTGGACCTCGCTGGGCAGCCGGGAGAGCGCCGCCAGGTCACGCAGCGCGCGGCCGGAGACGACCGCCACGGTGGTTTGCGGCAGCGCCGCGAGGGCGCGCACCGCGGCCACCGACTCGCGCAGCGGTACGGCCCTGCTCGGATCCTCGACGATCGGGGCGAGAGTGCCGTCGTAGTCACAGGCGACGAGGAGCTGGGGCACCCGGGCGATCCGCCCGAGGGCGGCGCGAAGCTCCGGATCCATACTGCCCGCGACGGGCGTGATGATCTCGTTTGGTGCGGCGTTCACGCCGCCTCCATGTCGGGCACACCGAGTTCGGTGAGGAAGGACTTCGCCCAGTGCCCCACGTCGTGGGTGCGCAGATGGCGTTGCATGGTACGCATTCGGCGACGAGCCTCCGGCTTCTCCACATGCACGGCCCGTAGCAGAGCGTCCTTGACCGCGTCGGGATCGTGCGGGTTGCACAGGAACGCCTGACGCAACTCGGTGGCCGCGCCGGCGAACTCACTGAGTACGAGTGCGCCCCCGTGGTCCGCCCTCGATGCGACGTACTCCTTGGCCACCAGGTTCATTCCGTCTCGCAGCGGGGTGACCATCATCACATCGGCGGCGGCGTACATCGCAGCCAGTTCGGTCCGACTGTACGACTGATGCAGATAATGCACCGCCGGGACGCCGACCCGGCCGAATTCGCCATTAATCCGACCAACCTCGCGCTCGACCTTGACGCGAAGTGCCTGGTAGTGCTCCACCCGCTCGCGGCTCGGCGTGGCGACCTGCACCATAACCGCGTCCGGCACTGTCAGCTTTCCGTCAGCCAGCAGCTCGCGGAACGCCTTGAGGCGCAACTCGATGCCCTTGGTGTAGTCGAGCCGGTCGACGCCGAGGATGATCGTGCGTGGGTTGCCCAACTCCTCGCGGATCTCCTTGGCCCGGGCCTGGATCGCCGCGTCGGCGGCCAGCCGCTCCATCTCCTTGGTGTCGATCGAGATGGGGAACGCGCCGGCTTTGACCTGGCGGCCGTCCACCTGGATCATCTGCCCCTCGTAGCGCAGGCCGAGCAGGTGCCGGGCCAGCCGGACGAAGTTCTGCGCGGCCAGCCGCTGCTGGAACCCGACCAGGTCCGCGCCGAGCAGGCCGCGCAGGATCTCGGCCCGGAACGGCATCTGCATGAACAGCTCGATCGGCGGGAACGGGATGTGCAGGAAGAAGCCGATCCGCAGGTCGGGGCGCAGCTCCCGGAGCATCGCCGGCACCAGTTGGAGCTGGTAGTCCTGCACCCACACCGTGGCGCCCTCGGCCGCGACCTCCGCCGCCGCCTCCGCGAAGCGCGCGTTCACCAGGCGGTACGCCTCGCGCCAGCGCCGCTTGTAGGCGGGGGTCTCGACGGCGTCGTGGTAGAGCGGCCAGATCGTGGCGTTGGACTGGCCCTCGTAGTAGCGCTCCAGTTCCTCGGCGCTCAGCGGCACCGGGTGCAGCCGGATGCCCTCCAGGTCGAACGGATCGGGGGCCGGGCCGGTCCCGCCGGCCCAACCCACCCAGGTGCCGTGGTGCTCGGCGAGGACGGGATGCAGCGCGGTGACCAGCCCGCCCGGGCTGCGTCGCCACTGGCGTCCCTCGGGTGTGCTCACCTCGTCGACCGGCAGTCGGTTCGCCACTACGACAAAGGAGCTACGGACGGTCACGATCGGCCACCTCCGGGTGCTGACTGGTCCACCGCGATGAGCGTACTGAGCGTAGCTGCGGCGTCTGTTGCCCTGTGCCGGACTCACCTACCCGTCCCGAACTCGCCGAACCGCAGACGTGATCATGGTGACAGGTCAGCCGTCCGCGCCGGCGCCCGGGGCCGGTGTGGTCTGCCGGCGTGCGGTCGGGCGGGGCGATGTGGGCGCGGGCCGCCGTACCTGTCAGGATTGACGACGGCGTGCGTGCGGCCGGCTTCCTGTCGGCGGTGGGCGGCGGGCGGTGGACCCGACCCGCGCCGGACACCACGCGAATCAGCGATCGAAACCGACGGAGGAGCCCGCACCGTGGCCCAGTTCATCTACGTCCTGGACAAGGCGCGCAAGGCGCACGGCGACAAGGTCGTGCTCGACAACGTGACGCTGAACTTCCTGCCGGGTGCCAAGATCGGTGTGGTCGGTCCGAACGGCGCCGGCAAGTCCAGCCTCCTCAAGATCATGGCGGGTTGGGACCAGCCGAGCAACGGCGAGGCCCGCCTGATGCCCGGCTTCACCGTGGGCATGCTGGCCCAGGAGCCCGCGCTCAACGACGCGAAGACCGTGCTCGGCAACGTCGAGGAGGCGGTCGCCGAGACCAAGGCCAAGCTGGAGCGGTTCAACAAGATCGCCGAGCAGATGGCGACCGACTACTCCGACGAGCTGATGGAGCAGATGGGTCGGCTCCAGGAGGAGCTGGACCACGCCGACGCGTGGGACATCGACTCCAAGCTCGAACTGGCCATGGACGCGCTGCGCTGCCCGCCGCCGGACGCCGACGTCATCCAGCTCTCCGGCGGTGAGCGCCGCCGGGTCGCGCTGTGCAAGCTGCTGCTGGAGGCACCCGACCTGCTGCTGCTCGACGAGCCCACCAACCACCTGGACGCGGAGAGCGTGCAGTGGCTGGAGCAGCACCTGGCCAAGTACGCGGGCACCGTCGTCGCCATCACCCACGACCGGTACTTCCTCGACAACGTGGCCAACTGGATCCTGGAGCTGGACCGGGGCCGCGCCTACCCGTACGAGGGCAACTACTCCACCTATCTGGAGAAGAAGGCCGCCCGGCTGGCCGTGGAGGGCCGCCGGGACGCCAAGATGAAGAAGCGGCTCTCGGACGAACTGGAGTGGGTGCGCTCCAACGCCAAGGCCCGGCAGACCAAGTCCAAGGCCCGTCTCGACCGGTACGACGAGATGGCCGCCGAGGCGGAGAAGACCCGCAAGCTGGACTTCGAGGAGATCCAGATCCCGCCGGGTCCACGCCTGGGCAACACCGTCATCGAGGCGCACAGCCTGACCAAGGCGTTCGGCGACCGGGTGCTGATCGACAACCTGTCGTTCTCGCTGCCCCGCAACGGCATCGTCGGCATCATCGGGCCGAACGGCGTCGGCAAGACCACGCTGTTCAAGACCATCGTGGGGCTGGAGGAGGCGACCGCCGGCTCGGTCAGGGTCGGCGAGACCGTCTCCCTGTCGTACGTCGACCAGAACCGGCAGGGCCTCGACGGTGACAAGACCGTCTGGGAGGTCGTCTCCGACGGGCTGGACCACCTGATGGTGGGCAAGGTCGAGATGCCGTCGCGGGCGTACATCGCCGCGTTCGGCTTCAAGGGGCCGGACCAGCAGAAGCCGACCAAGGTGCTCTCCGGTGGCGAGCGCAACCGGCTCAACCTGGCGCTGACACTGAAGATCGGTGGCAACGTGGTCCTGCTCGACGAGCCGACCAACGACCTGGACGTGGAGACCCTCTCCAGTCTGGAGAACGCGCTGCTGGAGTTCCCCGGCTGCGCCGTCGTGATCTCCCACGACCGGATGTTCCTGGACCGGGTCGCCACGCACATCCTGGCCTGGGAGGGCGACGACGAGAACCCCGCGGAGTGGTTCTGGTTCGAGGGCAACTTCGAGGCGTACGAGAAGAACAAGATCGACCGGCTGGGCGCCGAGGCGGCCCGTCCGCACCGGGTGACGTACCGCAAGCTGACCCGCGACTGACCGGGGGCGATCCCCTTGGCTGACCGGTTTGTCTATCATTGCACCCTGCGGTGGTCCGACCTGGACGCGTACGGCCACGTCAACAACGCCCGCTTCCTCACTCTCTACGAGGAGGCCCGGGTGGCGCTGATGTTCGTCGGTGCCCGGGCACACGGGGTCGACTCGTTCGCCGACGGTGTGGTGATCCGCCGGCACGAGGTCGACTACCTGCGTCCGGTCGGCTACGCCCTGGATCGGGGCAGCGCCGAGGCGGCGCCCACCGTGCGGATCGAGCTGTGGGTGGAGCGGTTGCGGGCCGCGTCCTTCACCGTCGGCTACGAGATGCACGACGGCGACCTGCTGATCAGTCGGGCCCGCTCGGTGCTGGTTCCGTTCGACCTGCTCCGGCAGGTGCCCCGGCGGCTCAGCGAAGCGGAGCGCACCTTCCTGCTCGGGTACGCCCCGGACGGCGGTGCGGCGTGAGCGAACGAGGCGAGGCCGCCGTCGAGCACGGCATCGAGGGTGTCGCCGACGCGGGGGCCTTCCTGGCCCGGCTGGTCCGGCTGGAACGCACCGCCCTGGTCCGGCTCCGTCCGGCGGTCGCGCCCGCCCGTACGGCCCTCTGGGCCCGGCTGCCGTGGGGGTGCTGGCGGTGCGGACGGTGGCCGGTGTGGGTGCCGGTGACGTCACGGTGGCCGCCGGGCAGTTGCTCGCCGAGTTGGCGGCCGGCCGCGCCGCGCTGCCGGCCCGCCGCGACGCGCAGTGGCGGTGGGCGTTGCCACCGGCCGACAGCCGACGGGTCGAGACGTTGCCGGGCGGCGAACTGCGTCGGCTGGCCGAGGCGGCGGCGGGCACCCTGCGGGAGGCCGCCGGGCAGGGGATCGGCGGCCGGGCGGTCGGGCAGCGGGTGCTGCGGGACGCCCTGCTGGACCACGTCGCGGTGGTGGTCACCCCCGACCACGAGCCTGACCGTCCGGTGGAGGTGGCCCAGCGGATGGTGCAGGGCGTGGTTCAGATGGGATTCCTCGGCCCCTCGGAAGATCCGCCGGGCCGGGCCGGAGTGCAGGTACGGACGGCAGGCCGATGGGTCGGCCTGGTGGGACCGTATGGAGCAGTCTGGTCGCAGAAGGCCACCGATCTTGCCCTACGGCCGGCCACGGCTCATCCGTTCGGATGACCTCCGATCGTTCTTCTGGTTTGGGGCTGCCGTTGGGGGGGTGCTTCGTTCCGGCTGTCCGGGTACCGTCCATCCTCGGATCCAACCTACGGTAGGCGGCTGGATCCGCTGGGGAGTGAGGTGCGCGAGCGATGCCGTGGTGGTCATGGCGCCCCGGTCCCGCCAGTGGCGGTGACCCGGAAACTCGAAGCAGGATCACGGTGGAGGGTGCCGTCCGGGTCGGACCGCCGGGTCCCCGCCAGCCGGGCGACGACTGCCCGGGCGGGGAACATCCGTTGATAGCCGACATGCCGGCCACCGTCGAGCAGGTCACCCTGCGTCGCATCTGCGACGCACTCGACCTGCTCGACGTGCGCTACCTCGCCGACGGGGACGGCAACCTGCTGGCGATGTGGGAACGGCACGCCGTGCTGGTCACCCTGGAGGGCCCCGAGGACGAGATCCTCGTGCTGCGGGCCCGGCCGCACGCCACCGTGCCACCGGACTGGGCGGACCGGGCCTACCGGGTGGTCAACGAGTGGAACCACACCCGGCGCTTCTGCAAGGCGTACGTAGGCGACGCCACCGAACGCGGCCAGTTGCCGATCTACGCCGAGTTGCAGGTGCCGCTGGCCGCGGGCGCCCACGACGCGCTCCTGGTCGAGCTGCTCGACTGTGGCGCGGCCGTGGCCACCAGTTTCGTCGACTGGCTGCACGACGAGGGCGCCCTGCTGTGACGAACGGCCGCCCCGCGGCCGGCGGGGCGGCGGCAGGTCAGGCCGGCGCGGCCGGGTCCTCCATCACGTTCACCATGAAGTAGGCCGCCCGCTCCAGATAGTTCCAGAGTTCGGTGTCGAGCGCCGGGGGCAGGTCGAGGCCGTCGACCGCGCGGCGCATGTGACGCAGCCAGGCATCGCGCTCGGCGGCGCCGATCCGGAACGGGGCGTGCCGCATCCGCAGCCGAGGGTGCCCCCGCTGGCTGGAGTAGGTGTTCGGGCCGCCCCAGTACTGCATGAGGAAGAGGCGCATCCGGTCGGCGGCCGGCCCCAGATCCTGCGGATACATGGGGCGCAGCAGCGGGTCGTCGGCGATGCCGGCGTAGAACTCGTCGACCAGCCTGCGGAACGTGGGCTCGCCGCCGACGGCGTCGAAGAGCGTGACCGCCTCGCCGCGGCCTTCGGACTCACCTGCGGGATTCACCGTTCCATCCTGCCAGGGACCGGCGGGCGGTCGCCCGCCCGGGACCGGGCACAGGACGGTGGTTCAGGTCACCGCGTGTCGGGGGCGGCCGGGGTTCACCTGCCCGGGTCCCGGGTCGTCGGCGGTCGTGGCGGGCAGCGGTATGCCGCCGGACGCGGCCCGGGCCGCATCGATCGAGGAGTTCACGGTCTGCTGGTCGGGCCAGCGCAGGGCGACGAATGACATCAGCACCACTCCGGCGGCGCTCCACACTCCCACCACGGTCGGGATCGGGAAGCGCTCGGCGAGCAACCCGGTCACCATCACCGCGGTGCCCTGGATGACCTGGACGCCGGTGGCCATGACACCGAACGCCCGGGCCCGGAAGCCGTCCGGAAGGGCCTGGACGAAGAGGCCGTTGGCCACCGGCAACAGGCCGGCGACGGCGAATCCACAGACGGCGGCGAGCAGTGCCACCACCAGCGGCGGTGGATCGAGCAGCGCGGGCACCAGGCTCAGCGGGGCGATGACGGCCAACGGCCGCAGCAGGAGCAGCCGGCGGGCCGGTGCGACCGTACGCCCGATCAGCAACCCGCCGAGGATGAACCCGACCGGGGTGGCGGCCATGATCACAGCCTGCGCCAACCCGGGATTCATGGTCTGGCCGGCGTGTTCGTTCGCCCAGGCGGCGGCGAGACCCTCGGGGACGATGGAGAAGAGCATGGCGCTGAAGACCAGCACGGCGATCGCCCGTAGCACCGGCGTGTGGAAGACCATCCGGAACCCGGCGGCGGTCTCCCGCAGCAGGTGACTGCGGTGCTCGCTGGCCATCGCCGGTGGGCGGTCGCCCACGCCGAGGCGGACGAGCGTGGCCGACAGCGCGAAGGCGCCCGCGTTCATCAACAGCGCGGCGGTGGGGCTCACCGTCGCCACGGCGGCACCGAGCAGATAGCCGACGACCTGGGCGGCCTGCCCCACGCTGGCGTTGACGGAGAGCCCGACGACGAGCCGGTCGCCGGGCAGGATCAGGGGCATCAGCGCGGAGCGTGCGGCCTGGCTCGGTGGGTTCGCCAGCGTGGTGGCGAACAGCAGCGCCAGGATCACCGGCACCGGCATCCCCGGGATGGCGACGAGCAACATCAGCATCATCCGGATGACGTCACAGACGACCATGACCTGCCGGAAGCGGTGCCGTTCGGCGATGGTGGCCAGCAGCGGCCCGCCCACCAGCCAGGGCAGGTAGCTGACCGCGAAGGCGGCGGCAGACAGCGCGACGGACTCGGTCTCCCGGTAGACCAGGAGGGTGACCGCCGCCTTGGCGACGTAGTCGCCGATCCAGGTCAGCGTGCTGGCCGCGAAGACGGCTCGGTACTCACTCTGGGCGAAAACCTCCCGGAAGGTGGCCGGCCCTTCCGGAGAAGGTCGCTCGTCGGACACCATCGCCTCCATCGTCCCGGCGGGGGCCACTCGTGATGGCTGTCGGGACCATCGTCAGGTCTGCGGATCAACGAGGACGTGACACGCGCTGGGAAGCGCGTGCACCGGATTCTGCCCGATCGTCTGACAACTGGCTAGGGCGAACGGTTGGTCGGTCGCATCTCCGACTGAACGAACGGACGATACCCGAGGGGCCGCTCGGCCGCGACCCCCGGCGGCCGGCTCAGGTGGCCCCACCCTGACCGGTCTCGGTGTCCAAACGAGTATGTGCGCCGGGATAAATGCGGCCCGCCGCGATCCTCGCGGTGATACCGGAGTTCTCCAACCCCTCGGCGAGCCGGCGGCGCAACTCCCGACCCACGGCGAACTGCCCGTCGGCGGTGGTCTTGACCACGGTCCGGATCACCGTGCCGTCCACCGTCACCTGCTCCACGCCGAGCACCTCGGGCGGCTCGACGATCGAGGGCCCCAGCTCCGGATCCACGGCGAGCGACGCGGCGGCGGTACGCAGCACCGACGTGGCCTCCTCGGTGCCGGCGAAGCCGATCGGCAGGTCGACCACCACCAACGCCCAGCCCTGGCTCTTGTTGCCGACCCGGATGATCTCGCCGTTGCGGATGTACCAGAGCACGCCCCGCCCGTCGCGGACGGTGGTGACCCGCAGGCCGACCGTCTCGACCACCCCGGTCGCCTCGCCGAGGTCGACGTTGTCGCCGACCCCGTACTGGTCCTCGATGAGCATGAACAGCCCCGCGATCAGGTCCTTCACCAGGCTCTGCGCGCCGAATCCGAGGGCCACGCCGGCGATTCCCGCACTGGCCAGCAGCGGCGCCAGGTCGAAGCTGAACTCCTTGAGCACCATCAGCAGGGCGATGCCGAAGATGAAGGCGGTGCTCAGGCTGCGCAGCACCGAGCCGATCGCCTCGGCGCGCTGGCGGCGACGCTCCGGGACGAACTGGCCGGGCTCGGTGGTGGTGGTCGGGATGCGCTCACGCAGCGGGCGGAGCATGGTCGGCACGCCCGCGCCGCTGGTGCTGCGCACCAGCCGGCGGATCGTGCGGTGCACCAGCCACCGGGCGGCCAACGCCAGCAGCAGGATCAGGACGATCCGCAGCGGCTTGACCAGGATCCAGAAGCTGCCCTCGGCGAACCACACCGAGTCCGTGTGGTTCCAGACGATTGTGCACAGGATCTCGTCCAGGCACTCCGGGCTGGGGGTTTCGTCCGACGCCGGGCTGGGCGCGGCGGGGGTGGGGCTGGGGATGCTGACGGTCACCCTGATTTCGTACCGCAGGCACCCGGTGGACCCGCCGCCGACCCACCGGCCGGCGACGCCGAACCCCGCCGGTGCCGACGGCGGAAAGCTCCCGCAGGTACCCGGGATTAGTACGTGCATTCGCGGGTCCGATCAGGGACTATTGGCGCAACGGACGTCGGTGATCCGGCCGGCGTCGACGTGGTGCGGGGCTGTGCCCGGCGTCGGTCGGCGGTGGCGAGGCGGAAGGCCGCTTGACCGGGAGGGTGACGCGATGCCTGACATACGACGCGCGGTGGGCTCCGGCGCGCTGGTCCTCAACGCCACCTACGAGCCGCTGTGTGTCGTGTCGGTACGTCGTGCCGCAATCCTCGTGCTCTCCGCCAAGGCGGTCTGCGTCGCCGACGGCGAGGGCATCCTGCACAGCGCCCGCAATGCGCTGCCGGTGCCCTCGGTGGTCCGGCTCACCCGTTTCGTCCGGGTGCCGTACCGCACCCACGTGGGGCTGTCCCGCCGGGCGATCTTCGCCCGGGACGGCTGGCGCTGCGCCTACTGTCGCGGCCCGGCCGAGACCATCGACCACGTCTTCCCGCGCAGCCGGGGTGGCCGGCACGCCTGGGAGAACGTGGTCGCCGCCTGTGCCAGGTGCAACCACACCAAGGGCGACAAGACCCCGGCCGAGTTGGGGTGGCGGCTGCCGGCACCGCCCACCGCCCCCAAGGGGATCGCCTGGCGGGTGCTCGGGCACCGGGCCCCCGACCCGCGCTGGGTCGACTGGCTGGATCTCCGCGAGTCCGAAGCGGCCTGACCGCCGCCGCGGGTCGGGCTGCCCGGAGACAGCCACCGCGAGCACCGACTCAGCGGGCTTCGACCAGCGACGCGAACACCACCACGTTGTCCGCGTAGCCGGTCTGCCCGCCCACCCAGCGCCCGCCGCACGTGATCAGCCGCAACTGGGGGCGGCTGAAGTCACCGAAGACGTCGTCCGCCGGCAACTGCTCCTTGTCGTACCGGCCGACCCGGTCGACCTCGAAGACCGCCACCGTGCCGTCCGAGCGGGCGACCTCGACCCGGTCGTCGGTCCGCAGTTCCCGCAGATCCTGGAAGACGGCCGGACCGGTGCTGGTGTCGACGTGCCCGACGATGACCGCCGGACCGTACTGACCCGGGGTCGGGCCCTGGTCGTACCATCCGGCCTCCTGGGCGCGTTCCGCCGGTGGCGCGGCGATGCTGCCGTCCGCGGCGATGCCCACGTTGTGTACCGGCGCCGCCAGGTCGATCCGGCCGATCTCGATGCCGACGGGCTCGCTCGCGGCCAGCAGCGGGAAGTCCTTCGGCGGTGGCGCCAGCCCGGCGATGAAGCGGTCCGGCAGCAGACTCAGCCCGGTCAGCCGCTCGACGCCGAGCATCGTGATGATCAGCAGCATCAGCGAGCCGATCACCAGGACCGGCAGTCCCGGACCGGTGGGGCCCCGGCCCCGGTGCCCCACCGACCGGGCCCGGCGTGGCCTCGGCGGCAGCGGCGCGGCCGACGGGTCGGGCGTGGCGACGCTGGCGGAACCCATCTGCGCGGCGACCCGGCCCAGCCGGCCCGCCGCCGCAACCGCCGCCCGCCAGGCGCGAGACGCCCGGCGGGCGGTCCGGGCGGCCCGGACCCGGTTCCGGCGTGGGTACGCGGCAGCCGATCATGGCGATGGTGGGTCAGGAACCGGCCCGGCGTCGGCTGCTCACCAGCCCGAACACCACCGCTGCGGCCACCGTGGCGGCGCCGCCGAGCAGCAGCATCGAGCCCGTGCTCCGGCTGGCGGTGCCACCACCACCGGTCGCCGGGCCCTTCGTGGGCTGGTCCATGTTCAGCACGGTCAGGCTGGTGCTCGCGGTCCGGTCGTTGTCACAGCGCAGGTGCACCGGATAGTCACCGGCGGCCTTGTTGCCCGGCACGGTGACCGAGCCGGTGAGCAGGCCGTTGTCCGGCCGGAGGAAGACCCGGTCGAAGGCGTCCGACGTCACCTCTGCCTGTCGGTCGTTGGCGTTGTCACAGCTCGCGCGGATGTGTACCCGCGAGCCGGCCTGCACGCTGTTCGGCGTCACCTCGACGAACGTGTTCTCACCCGCTCGGGCGGGTGCCGCGCCGACCAGGACGAACGCCCCGATCAAGGCGAACGCCCCGAGCAGCCGGACGATGGTTGACGGAGCGTGGAGCAGACCTCCGTACGGTCGCAGACCCCGCATGATCCTCCCTCCCGGCACCGGTGCACCGGTCCTGCTGGGGCGACCCGCGGCGCTTTCCCCCTGGTCCGGGGGCTAACCGCGCGGGCCGGGCGGGAGTGGGGTGATCGGCTGCCAGTCGAGTGGGGTGGAGAGCACCATCGTGCTCGACGGCTGGCCGTACGGTGCGAGCCGGTCGATGACGGCCTCGAACTCACCGATCGAGCCGGCGGCGACCTTCAGCATGCTGCACGCGTCGCCGGTGATCCGGTGGATCTCCAGGATCTCCGGCCATCCCGGGACGTCCGGGTCGTGCAGGATGCACCGGGCTCCGTAGCAGGACATCCGGATCAGCGCGACCACGGTGCGGCCGGCGCGGGTGAGGTCGACGTGGGCGTGGTAACCGCCGATCACGCCGGTTTCCTCCAGCCGGCGCACCCGCTCGGCCACCGCCGGCGGGGAGAGGTGCACCCGCCGGGACAGTTCGCTGAACGACAACCGTGCGTCGGCCTGCAACTCGGACAGCAGGGCCCAGTCCATCTCGTCCATCCACCGACCTTACGTGCGGTAGGCCGACCTGGGCTAGCGGCTTTCGTTCGGCAGGTCGAACGGTTAAAGCGCCGTTGAACAGGCATTCCGTTTGGCGAACCCGGCGGGAGATCATGACTGGAGGGCAGCCAGGAAGGAGCGGACGCATGGAGCAGACCGAACTGCGCCCGGAAACCCGGACGCCGGTGCGCCCGGCCACGCCAGGCCAGCGGGCGGCGCGCGCCGCCCGCAACGGTGGTGAGCCGACCCTCGAATTCGCCGAGCGGGTGCCGTACGACGCGTACGTGCATGCCAGCACGCTGCACCGGCTGCAGCAACCGCTGAGCGGCGACCCGGGCGAGATGTCCTTCCTGATGGTCAGCCAGATCATGGAGCTGTACTTCGGGCTGACCTGCCACGAGCTGCGGGAGACGTCCCGGCTGCTGCGGGCGGACCGGGTGTGGGAGGCGCTGGCCCCGCTGCGCCGGGCCACCCTGCATCTGGAGGGGCTCAACGCCGCCTGGCGGGGACTGCGCTGGATGACCCCGGCCGACTTCAACCGCTTCCGCAACCTGCTCGGCGAGGGCTCCGGCTTCCAGTCGGCCATGTACCGCCAGCTGGAGTTCCTGCTCGGGTTGCGCGACCCGACCCTGATCCGGCCGTTCCGCCGGCAGACCGAGGTGTACGCGGAACTCACCGACGCGCTGGCCACGCCGAGCGTCTGGGACGAGGTGGTCGCCCTGCTCGCCCGGCACGGTCACGACCTGCCCACCGAGTTGCTGGAGCGGGACGTGGCCACCGAGCACGAGACGGACCCCGCCGTCGAGGCGGCCTGGGTGCGCGTCTACGCCGACGCCGGTCCGGACAACCACCTGCGGCTGCTCGGTGAGGCGCTGACCGAGGTGGCCGAGCAGTTCGGCGACTGGCGGCACCACCACGTCAAGGCGGTGCAGCGGACGATGGGCGCCAAGGTCGGCAGCGGCGGTTCCGCCGGGCTGGCGTGGCTGCAACGCAGCATGGCCCGGGTGGTCTTTCCCGAGCTGTGGTCGGCCCGTACGGCGATGTGAGGCTGGAACGATGACGACGAACGAGACCGGGCCGACCCGGACCGGCGAGGCCGACGCCCGCCGCCTCGACGCGGCCGACCTCGGGCACCGGCACCTGTTCCAGGTGCCGCCGGCCGACGGTGGCCGCTACCCCGAGGCCGCGTACCTGGCCGGCAACTCGCTCGGCCTGCAGCCGAAGGCCACCCGCGCCGAGCTGCTGGCCGATCTGGACGCGTGGAGCCGGCTCGGGGTCGAGGGGCATCTGGAGGCCGGACGGCCCTGGCTGCCGTACCACGAGTCGCTGACCGAGCCGGCGGCCCGCCTGGTCGGCGCCCGGCCCACGGAGACCGTGGTGATGAACTCGCTGACCGTCAACCTGCACCTGCTGATGGTCAGCTTCTACCGGCCCGCGGGCGAGCGGACCCGGATCGTGATCGAGGACACCGCCTTCCCGTCGGACAGCTACGCGGTGCGCAGCCAGGCGCGGTTCCACGGCCTCGACCCGGACACCACGGTGGTGCGGCTCGCACCGCGTCCCGGCGAGGACACCCTGCGGACCGAGGACGTCACCGCGTTCCTGGCGGCCGAGGGGGACACCGTCGCGCTGGTCCTGCTCGGCGGCGTCAACTACCTCACCGGCGAGCTGATGGACATCCCGGCGATCACCGCCGCCGGCCGGGCTGCCGGCGCGGTCGTCGGCTGGGACCTGGCGCACGCCGCGGGCAACGTGCCGCTGTCCCTGCACGACTGGGACGTCGACTTCGCCGCCTGGTGCTCCTACAAGTACCTCAACTCCGGGCCCGGGGCGCTGGCCGGGGTCTTCGTGCACGAACGGCACCACGGCGACGGGACGCTGCCCCGCTTCGAGGGCTGGTGGAGCACGGCTGCGGCGACCCGGTTCGAGATGGCGCCGGTCAGTCGGCCGCCGGCCAGCGTCGAGGCATGGCAGGTCTCCAACCCGCCGATCTTCGCGATGGGGCCGGTCCGGACCTCGCTGGAGCTGTTCGACTCGGTCGGCATGCCGGCGCTGCGCGAGCGCAGCCTGCGCCTCACCGGTTACCTGGAACGGCTGCTGGACGGGGTGACGGCCGCCCGGCCGCTGACCGTGCTCACTCCCCGCGAGCCGCACCGGCGCGGCTGCCAGCTCTCGGTACGCATCGGCGAGGGCAGCGCCAACGAGCTGACCAAGCGACTGCGGCACGAGCACGGGGTGATCGCCGACGCCCGCGAACCGGACGTGGTCCGGTTCGCCCCGGTGCCGTTGTACTCGACGTACCACGACTGCTGGCGGGTCGCCGACGCGCTGGCCGCGACCGTTTCGGAGGTGGGCCGGTGACGGCGGGGCGGGACGAGATCGCCGTGGTCGGTGCCGGGCTGGCCGGCTGTCTGCTGGCCTGCTTCCTGGCCCGGCGGGGTCATCCGGTGGCGCTCTACGAACGGCGGCCGGACCCGCGCACCGGGGCGCCCGAGCGGGGGCGGTCGATCAACCTGGCGCTCTCCGAGCGGGGCCTGGACGCGCTGCGTCGCATCGGGCTCGACGAGCAGGTGATGGCGGACGCGCTGCCGATGCACGGCCGGATGGTGCATCCGGTGGTCGGTGAGCCGGGATTCCAGCCGTACAGCGTCTCCGGCGACCGGGCGATCAACTCGATCGGCCGGGGTGCGCTGAACAATGCGTTGCTGGAGGCCGCCGCCAAACTGCCCGGTGTGCGGATCGCCTTCGACCACCGGCTGGTCGGGCTGGACCCGGCGACCGGCACGATGACCTTCGAGACGCCGCGGGGCACGGTCACCGCGGGCGCGCGGGTGGTGCTCGGCACCGACGGCGCCGGTTCGGCGGTACGCGGACAGTTGCTCGCGCACGGCCTGCTCACCGAGAGCGTCGACTTCCTCGACTACGGCTACAAGGAACTCACCATCCCGCCGTTGGGCGGTGACTTCGCGCTCGACCCGGGCGCCCTGCACATCTGGCCGCGCGGCACCTCGATGATGATCGCCCTGCCCAACCCGGACCGTTCCTTCACCTGCACGCTGTTCTGGCCCACCCACGGCACCGCCGGCTTCGCCTCGCTGGGCAGCCCGGCGGCGATCGGGCACCACTTCGCACAGCACTATCCGGACCTGCCGCCGCTCGCCCCCGACCTGGTCGACGACTACCAGCACAACCCGGTGGGGCCGCTCGGCACCGTGCGGTGCGACCCGTGGCAGGTCGACGGGCGGGTCGGCCTGCTCGGCGACGCGGCGCACGCCATCGTGCCCTTCTACGGCCAGGGCGCGAACTGCGCCTTCGAGGACGTGGTGGAGCTGGACCGCTGCCTGGACGAGTGCGCCGAGGACTGGTCGGCGGCGCTGCCGCTGTTCCAGCACCGCCGGCAGGACAACGCCGAGGCGATCGCCCGGATGGCGCTGGCCAACTTCGTGGAGATGCGGGACAAGGTCGCCTCGCCGGTCTTCCGGACCCGCAAGCGGGTCGAGCACGCCCTGGAACGCGCGCTGCCCGGCCGGTACGTCTCCCAGTACGAGCTGGTCTCCTTCTCCACCGTCCCGTACGCCCAGGTGCGCCGCCGGGTGCGTCGCCAGTACCAGGTGCTCGGTGTGGTGGCGGCCGGCGTGGTGGCGGCGGTGGCCGGCGTGGCGGTCGCCCTCGGCCGGGGGAGGCGGGGATGACGCTCTGGGATCCACGGCTGATGGCCGGGCAGGCACCCGACGGGCCGGGCCTGTTGCGCAACTTCGTCGGCGGCGAATTCGTCGAGGCCGGTACCCGGTTCACCAAACACTCGCCGGTCACCGGCGAGCCGGTCTTCGAGGTGGTCGAGGCGTCCTCGTCCGTGGTGGACGACGCGGTGACCGCCGCCCGGGCGGCGCTGCGCGGGCCGTGGGGCCGGATGGGCGAGCGGGAGCGCGCCGAGGTGCTGCGCCGGGTCGCCGACGAGTTGGAGCGCCGCTTCGACGACCTGGTCGCCGCCGAGGTGGCCGACACCGGCAAGGCCGTCTCGCAGGCCCGGACGCTGGACATCCCGCGGGGTGCGGCGAACTTCCGGGCCTTCGCCGAGATCGTGGCGACCGCCCCGACGGAGTCGTTCACCACGGTCACGCCGAGCGGTGGTCGGGCGCTCAACTACGCGGTCCGCAAACCGGTCGGTGTGGTCGCGGTGATCGTGCCGTGGAACCTGCCGCTGCTGCTGCTCACCTGGAAGGTCGCCCCGGCGCTGGCCTGCGGCAACGCGGTGGTGGTCAAGCCCAGCGAGGAGACCCCCGCCTCGGCGACGCTGCTCGCCGAGGTGATGGCCGCGGCCGGCGTGCCGGCCGGCGTGTTCAAC
This sequence comes from Micromonospora tarapacensis, assembly GCF_019697375.1. NCBI lineage: Bacteria > Bacillati > Actinomycetota > Actinomycetes > Micromonosporales > Micromonosporaceae > Micromonospora > Micromonospora tarapacensis. The sequence continues at coordinate 1,024,911 of NZ_JAHCDI010000003.1, forward strand.
CTGGTGCACGGCTTCGGCCCGGACTCGGCCGGTGAGTTCCTCACCCGGCATCCGGGCGTCGACGCGATCACCTTCACCGGCGAGTCCGCCACCGGCGGCGCCATCATGCGGGCCGCCGCCGACGGGGTGAAGGCGGTCAGCTTCGAGCTGGGCGGCAAGAACGCCGGGCTGGTCTTCGCCGACGCCGACCTGGACGCGGCGGTGGCCGGGTCGGTCCGCTCCAGCTTCACCAACGGCGGCCAGGTGTGCCTGTGCACCGAGCGGATCTACGTGCAACGGCCGGTGTTCGAGGAGTTCACCGCCCGGCTGGCCGAGCACGCCGCCGACCTGGCGTACGGCTGGCCGGCCGACGAGGCGACGGTGCACATGCCGCTGATCTCGCGGGCCCACCGGAGCAAGGTTCTCGGGCACTACGACCTGGCCCGGGCCGAGGGTGCACAGGTGCTCGCCGGCGGCGGGGTGCCACGGTTCGGCGACGCCCGGGACGGTGGCGCGTACGTCCAGCCGACGGTGCTGACCGGGCTCGGCCCGGACACCCGGACCAACACCGAGGAGATCTTCGGCCCGGTGGTGCACGTGGCGCCGTTCGACGCCGAGGACGAGGCGTACGCGCTGGCCAACGGCACCGAGTACGGCCTGGCGGCGACGGTCTGGACCCGCGACGTGGGGCGGGCACACCGGGCCGGCGCGCGGCTGGACGCCGGCATCGTCTGGGTCAACACCTGGTTCCTGCGCGACCTGCGCACCCCGTTCGGCGGGGTGAAGGCGTCCGGCATCGGCCGCGAGGGCGGCGTGCACTCGCTCGCCTTCTACTCCGAACTCACAAATGTCTGTGTGGATCTGTCATGAGTGACATCGAATCGGCGGTCCGGGAACTGACCGCGGCCCGGGAGACCGGCAGGCCCGCTCCGCCGCTGCGGGCACGGCTGCTGGCGGTGGGGGACGTCGGGTCCGCGTACCGGGTGCAGCAGCACCAGGTGCGCGAGTGGCTGGCGGCCGGGCAGCGCCGGGTGGGCGCGAAGATCGGGCTGACCTCCCGGGTGGTGCAGGAGAGCTTCGGGGTCTACGAGCCGGACTTCGGGGTGCTCACCGACGCCATGGCGGTGCCCGACGGCGTCGAGGTCGACCTCGACCGGCTGCTGCAACCCCGGGTGGAGGCGGAGATCGCCTTCGTGCTCGGCGCCGACCTGCCCGACGACCGGGTCACCACCGCGGACCTGCTGCGCGCCGTCGACCACCTGCTGCCGGCCATCGAGATCGTCGACTCGCGGGTGGCCGCTTGGGACATCTCCATCGTGGACACCGTCGCGGACAACGCCTCCAGTGGGCTGTTCGTGCTCGGCACCACGCCCCGCCGGCCCGGCGAGGTGGATCTGCGGCTGGCCGGGATGGTGCTGGAACAGGCTGGTGAGCCGGTGTCGGTCGGTGCCGGAGCCGCCTGCCTCGGCAACCCGCTGCACGCGTTGGCCTGGCTGGCCGGCACGATGGCCCGGGCCGGCGACCCGCTGCGCGCCGGTGACGTGGTGCTCTCCGGCGCACTCGGTCCGATGGTCGCGGTGACACCGGGCGCGGCGTACGAGGCCCGCATCTCCGGCCTCGGTTCGGTGCGGACCTGCTTCACGAAGGGGCCCCTCTCATGACGACGGGTGTGGCGGTGATCGGGTCGGGCAACATCGGCACCGACCTGATGATCAAGGTGCTCCGGCTGTCGGAGGAGCTGCGCATGGTCGCGATGGCCGGCATCGACCCGGACTCCGACGGGCTGGCCCGGGCCCGCCGGCTCGGCGTGGCCACCACGGCACACGGGGTGGACGGCCTGGTCGCGATGCCCGAGTTCGCCGACGTGGCGCTGGTCTTCGACGCCACCTCGGCCGGGGCGCACCGGCACCACGACTCGGTGCTGCGCGCGCACGGGCGCACCGTCGTCGACCTGACCCCGGCGGCGATCGGCCCGTACGTGGTGCCGCCCGTCAACCTGGACGAGCACGTGAACGAGACGAACGTCAACATGGTCACCTGCGGTGGGCAGGCGACCGTGCCGATCGTGGCCGCGGTGCGCCGGGTCACCCCGGTCGCGTACGGCGAGATCGTCGCCTCGATCGCCTCGCGCTCGGCCGGTCCGGGCACCCGGGCCAACATCGACGAGTTCACCGAGACCACGGCCCGGGCGATCGAGGTGGTCGGCGGCGCCGACCGTGGCAAGGCGATCATCGTGCTCAATCCGGCCGATCCGCCGCTGCTGATGCGGGACACGGTCTACTGCCTCTGCCCGGACGCCGACGCCGACCGGGCCGCGATCGCCGCCGCCGTCGCCGACATGGTGGCGACGGTGCAGGAGTACGTCCCCGGCTACCGCCTCAAGCAGGACGTGCAGTTCGACCGGGTCGACAGCTACCTGCCGTCGCTGGGCCGGCAGCTGGCCGGGTTGCAGGTCTCCGTCTTCCTGGAGGTCTCCGGTGCCGGGCACTACCTGCCCGCGTACGCCGGAAACCTGGACATCATGACCTCGGCCGCGCTGCGCACCGCGGAGCGGCTGGTCGCCCACCGCACGGAGGTTGCCGGGTGAGCGCGATGACCGAGCTGTACATCCAGGACGTGACGTTGCGCGACGGCATGCACGCCATCGCCCACCGCTACACCGTCGACCAGGTCCGCACCATCGCGGCCACGCTGGACGCCGCCGGGGTGGCCGCTATCGAGGTGGCGCACGGCGACGGCCTGGCGGGCTCCAGCGTCAACTACGGCCACGGGGCGGCGAGCGACGCCGAGTGGATCTCGGCGGCGGCCGAGGTGATGACGAACGCGAGGCTGACCACCCTGCTGCTGCCCGGCATCGGCACCATCGCCGACCTGCGGGCGGCCCGGGCGCTCGGGGTGACAAGCGTCCGGATTGCCACCCACTGCACCGAGGCGGACATCTCCGCCCAGCACATCTCGTGGGCCCGGGAGAACGGCATGGACGTGGCCGGCTTCCTGATGATGTCCCACCTGAACGATCCGGCCGGGCTGGCCGCCCAGGCCAAGCTCATGGAGTCCTACGGCGCGCACTGCGTCTACGTCACCGACTCCGGCGGCCGGCTGCTGATGTCCGACGTCGCGCAGCGGGTCGACGCGTACCGGCAGGTGCTGGAGCCGACCACGCAGATCGGCATCCACGCGCACCACAACCTGTCGCTCGGGGTCGCCAACAGCGTGATCGCGGTCGAGCACGGCCGGGTCGCCGGCGCCGGCCCGGTCGGTTCGGCGGCCGGCCGGACCGTGCGGGTGGACGCCTCCCTGGCCGGGATGGGCGCCGGTGCCGGAAACGCGCCGTTGGAGGTCTTCGTCGCGGTCGCGGAACTGCACGGCTGGCAGCACGGCTGCGACGTCTTCGCGCTGATGGACGCCGCCGACGACGTCGTCCGCCCGTTGCAGGACCGGCCCGTCCAGGTCGACCGGGAGACCCTCTCCCTGGGGTACGCCGGCGTCTACTCCAGCTTCCTGCGGCACGCCGAACGCGCCGCGGCGCGCTACGGGGTGGACGTCCGGTCGATCCTGGTCGAACTGGGCCGGCGGCGGATGGTCGGCGGCCAGGAGGACATGATCGTGGACGTGGCGTTGGATCTCGCGGGCGGGGAGGAATCATGATCGGGCCGGACATCGCCGGGATCGCGGGGACGCTGGGCCGGGCGGCCGACACGGCCACCGCGGTTGCGCAGCTCGCCGCCGAGACGGGCCTCGACGTCGACACCGCGTACGCGGTGCAGGCCGCCCTGGTGCAGCGCCGGCTGGACCGCGGGGAGCGGCTGGTCGGGCTGAAGATGGGGCTCACCAGCAGGGCGAAGATGGCCCAGGTCGGGGTGGACGAGGTGATCTGGGGCCGGCTCACCGACGTGATGCGGGTGCCCGACGGCGCGACGGTCGACGTGGCCGGCTTCATCCATCCCCGGGTCGAGCCGGAGGTGGCGTTCCTGCTCGATCGGCTCCCCGAGCCGGGCGAGCCGGTCGGCGACTTCACCGACGCCGTCCGGGCGGTCGCCCCGGCGATCGAGTTGATCGACTCCCGGTACGCGAACTTCACCTTCTCCCTGCCGGACGTGATCGCCGACAACACCTCGGCCGGCGCGTTCGTCGTCGGGCCGTGGTCGCCGGTGCCCGACGGCCTGGACAACCTGGGTGTGCTGCTGGAGATCGACGGGCGGGTGGCACAGGTCGGCTCGACGGCGGCGATCCTCGGTGACCCGCGCCGGGCCCTCGACGAGGGCATCAGCCTGGCGGGGCGGCACGGGGTCCGGCTGCGCGAGGGCTGGGTCTTCCTGGCCGGCGCGGCGACGGCGGCGGTTCCGCTGCGTGCGGGTGCTCATGTCCGTGCCGTGGTCGAGAAGCTCGGCACGGCCTCGCTCCGGAGTTCGTCGTGATCAGGGGTGGGGGTTCCGGGCAGCCCGACCGGCTCCGGGCGGTCAGGCTTGATCCCTGCGCCGGTCGGGCTGCCCGGAACCCTGCCGTGGTCGATGCCCACGCGCCGCTGCCAGGCGGGTTGGATCTGGAGTGGACGGCGCCGGTGTCGGCGGGGTGGGGTTCTGGGGTGGTTGCTGTCCGCGTGCTGGTGCGAGGTGGTCGTCATGGGTGACGGGGCTCGGGTGGTGGCCGGGAAGGCGGTGCCGCGCGGGGCGTTTCCGCACGTGAAGGTGGCCGGGGGATTCGTGTTCGTGTCGGGGACGTCGTCGCGGCGGCCGGACAACACGTTCGCCGGTGTGTCGGTGGACGAGTTCGGCACGACCGACCTGGACATCCGGGCACAGACGCGGGCGGTGATCGAGAACATCGCTGACCTGCTGCGGTCGGTGGGTGCCGAGCTGACCGACCTCGTCCAGGTCACCAGTTACCTGGTCAACATGAACGACTTCGGCGGGTACAACGAGGTGTGGGCGGAGTTCTTCGACGGGACCGGGCCGACCCGCACCACCGTCGCCGTGCACCAGTTGCCGCATCCCCACCTGCTGATCGAGATGCAGGCCGTCGCCGTGCTCCCAGAAGGAGGCCAGTCGTGAGTGAGATCGCCGAGCCGTTCAGCTTTCCGGGCTGGATAGCGCAGAACCAGCACCTGTTGAAGCCGCCGGTGGGCAACAAGGAGATGTTGCCGGGTTCCGACGACTTCATCGTGATGGTGGTCGGTGGGCCGAACCAGCGCACCGACTTCCACGTCGACCCGTACGAGGAGTTCTTCTACCAGGTCAAGGGCAACATGCACATCAACCTGATGCTCCCGGAGGGGCCGCGCACGGTGCACGTGCGCGAGGGGCAGATGTGGATGCTGCCGCGTGACACCCCGCACTCGCCGCAGCGGCCGGAGGCCGGCTCGATCGGGATGGTGATCGAGCGGGTGCGCGAGGAGGGCACGCTGGAGAAGTTCCAGTGGTACTGCCCCGAGTGCGGCCACCGGGTGCACGAGGTGGAGTTGCAGGTGCGCGACATCGCCGCCGACCTGCCCCCGGTCTTCGGCGCCTTCTACGCCGACGAGTCCGCCCGCACCTGCGCCAACTGCGGCACGCTGCACCCGGGCAAGGGCTGATGGCGGATCCGGTCGCCGCGGGGTCGCCGGCGCCCTCGCCGGTGGCGGCGTCGCCGGTGGTGGACGTGCACACGCACGTCGTACCGAAGGGCTGGCCGGATCTCGCCGCGGCGTGCGGCGGGTCCGGCTGGCCCTGGCTGCGGATCGACTCGGAGCGGGCGGCCATGATCATGGTCGGGGAGACCGGGTTCCGGCCGGTCGGCGCCGAGTGCTGGGACGCGGAGACCCGGTTGGCGGACATGGCCGCCGACGGCGTCGACGTGCAGGTGGTCTCGCCCACCCCGGTCTTCTTCGGCTACGACCGCCCGGCCGACCAGGCGGTGAAGGTGGCCCGGATCTTCAACGACCTGACCCTGGAGGTCACCGCGGCCGGCGGTGACCGGCTGCTGCCGTTCTGCCAGGTGCCGTTGCAGGACCCGGAGGCGGCCTGCGCCGAGCTGGACCGCTGCCTGGCGGCCGGCCACGCCGGCGTGGAGATCGGCAACCACGTGGGCGACCGGGACCTGGACGACGCCGGCATCGTCACGTTCCTGACCCACTGCGCCGAGGTCGGCGCCCCGGTCTTCGTGCACCCGTGGGACATGACCGGCGGCCCCCGCCTCGACCGCTGGATGGCCCGGTGGCTGACCGGCATGCCCGCCGAGACCCACCTGTCGGTGCTCGCGATGATCCTCGGCGGGGTGTTCGACCGGGTGCCGGAGACGTTGCGGATCTGCTTCGCCCACGGCGGTGGCAGCTTCCCGTTCTGGCTCGGCCGCGCCGACAACGCCTGGCACCGGCGAGGTGATCTGGTACGCGGCGATTCCGCCGCCCCACCCAGCTCCTACGTCGACCGTTTCTCCGTCGACTCGGTGGTCTTCTCGCCCCCGGCGCTGCGGCTGCTGGTGGACACCATGGGTGCCGACCGGGTGCTGCTCGGCAGCGACTATCCGTACCCGCTGGGCGAGCGCCCGGCCGGCCGGGTGGTCCACCAGGCCGACTTCCTCACCGACGCCCAACGCAACCTGCTGCTCGGCGGAAACGCCCTACGTTTCCTCGGGCACTCTCTCCCGACGCCGCGCCGCTCGTGTCGAGGCGGGCAACGAGTGACCTGAGCGGGCAGGATGGCGGCATGGCCGAGCCGCACGACCTGACCGCGCTGGAACAGGCCGCCGCCGTCGCCCGTGGCGAGCTGTCCAGCCTGGACCTGGTCGAGCATCACCTGCGGCGCGTCGACGCGCTCGGTGACACCGTGGGCGCCTTCGTCACCGTCACGGCGAAGCTGGCCCGCGAGGCCGCGCGGGCCGCCGACGCGGCCCCGGCCGACCGGCGCGGCCCACTGCACGGCGTGCCCACCGCGATCAAGGATCTGACCCTGACCGCCGGGGTACGCACCACCTTCGGCTCGGCCGCCTTCGCCGACTTCGTGCCGCCGGTCGACGCCGACGTGACGCGGTTCATCCGGGCGGCCGGTCTGATCAGCCTCGGCAAGACCACCACCTCCGAGTTGGGCTGCTCGCTCTACTCCGAGACGCTGGTGGCGCCGCCGGCCCGCAATCCCTGGGCACTGGCGTACACCGCCGGTGGGTCCAGCGGTGGTGCGGCGGCGGCGGTGGCGGCAGGCCTGGTGCCGGTGGCGCAGGGCTCCGACGGCGGTGGATCGCTGCGCATCCCGGCGTCGCTGTGCGGCCTGGTCGGCTACAAGCCCAGCCGTGGCGTGGTCTCCGGCGGGCCGCTCGGCTTCGGCGCCTTCGGCCTGCCGACCAGCGGCCCGATCGGCCGGACCGTCGCCGACGTGGCCGCGCTGCTGGACGTGCTGGCGCAGCCGGTGCCCGGCGAGCCGTACCTGCCGCCCCCACCGCCACCGGGCGGCTACCTCGGCGCGGCCCGCGTCGCCGACCCCGGGCGGCTGCGGGTCGGTCGGTTCACCACCCCGATGCTCGCCGACGAGCCGGTCCATCCGGACTGCGTCGCCGCGGTGGACCGGGCCGCCGCCCTGCTCACCGCCGCCGGCCACCAGGTGGTCGAGGTGCCCGCGCCGCTCGGGCCGCAGGTCTGGCCGCTGTTCGAGATCGTCTGGTACGTCCTCGCGCTCGCGCCGGTGCCGCCGGAGCGGGAGACGGCGCTGCTGCCGCTGACCCGCTTCCTGCGCTCCCGGGCCGCCGGCATCGATGCCGGCACCCTCACCGCCACCCTGGGCGAGATCCAGGCGCAGGTACGCCTCGGCGCCCGCCGCACCGCCGGCTGCGACCTGCTGCTCTGCCCGACCCTGGCGGCTGCGCAGGCCCCGGTCGGCTGGTTCACCCAGGGGCGGACCCCGGAGGAGGACTTCGACCGGCAGCGCCGGTTCTCCCCGTACTGCGCCGTCTTCAACGTCACGGGCGAACCGTCCGTTTCGCTGCCGGTGGGGGTGACCGCCGAGGGGCTGCCGGTCGGCGTATTGCTCACCGGCCGGTACGGCGACGACGCGAGACTGATCGCGACCGCTGGGCAACTGGAGCACTCCAGTGGCGGGTGGGATCAGCACCCCGCAATCTGGCGGAGCGTCGGCTCCGCTAACGTGAATGGCAGTGGAGTCGGGAGGTCACCGCGGTGATCCACCACCCGACCCGGTCGAGGGTTTCTCTTTCCGCCTGGGGGCGTTGGGATTGTCTGTAACCGACACGGTGCTGGTCTTCGTCGGCATCCCGGCAGCCGTCGTGCTGGTGATCGCCGGCCTCGTCTACGCGGGTAGCCGCGGCGGTGGCGGCGGCGGCAAGCGTTACCGGCCGGGCCGACCGTTCACGTTCACGCCGGTGTGGTTCCTCGGCCGGCCCGAGGAGTTGGCCGACTCCGCCGGTGCCGCGCTGTCGGTGGGGGCACAGGCGCCTGCACTGGCCAGCCGCATGCAGGAACAGGCCGGTGCCGAGGCGCCGGCTGGTGGAACCGGAGGCGCAAGTGACCGTTGGTGAGAAGCAGCCCGAGACCGGGACGGACACGCCGCCCGACGTGCTCGACGGGCCGTTCTCGACCCGTCAGCTGCTGCGCATCGACGAGGCGCTCCGGGTGGCCGACAGGACGACCGGCCTGGTCTTCTCGGTCTTCGTGGGCGGCCTCGACGAGCCGATCCGGGAGCACGCGGTGCGGCTGCACCGGCAGCTCGCCGAGCCCGACCGGTCGGTGCTCATCGCGGTCTCGCCCAACCAGCGGCAGCTGGAGGTCGTGACCGGCCGGTACGCCCGCAAGCGCGTCCCGGACACGTACGCCAAGATCGCCGCGCTGTCGATGGTGGCCTCCTTCGGCGGCGGCGACCTGGCCGGCGGGATCATCCAGGGGCTCGACCAGCTTTCCCGCTACGCCGGCAAGGGCTGAGCCCAACCCCTACGACAAAAGCCCGGCCCGCGTCGCGCGGCCGGGCTTTTGGGTGACCGGGCTCATGCGCCCAGTCTCACCTTGGCCAGGTGGACGGCTCGAGCCGCATCGGCCACGGCTCCGTCACCTCGACCGGATCGTCGGGTCCGACCGTGCCGAGCAGGTTGTAGTGGACGCCTTTGACCAACTCGTAGCGGTACACCACCGGGCCGAAATCACCGCGTTCGACCCGCCAGTAGAACGGGATGCCTGCCTCGGCGTAGAGCGCGGGTTTGGTGAACCGGTCGTGGCGCCGGCTGCTGGGCGACTCGATCTCCACGACGAGTGCGACGTGTGCCGGATCCGCCCACATGCCGTCGGGCGGTGCGCCCGGCTTGAGGACCGTGATATCCGGAATCAGGTTGCCGCCCGGAGCGCGGACTCCGGCCTTGCGAATGATCATCCACTCCGTTGATGCCGACGCACGGATAGCCGACCGGATCTCGTCCGCCAGCCAGTGGTGTCCGTAGCCGGCGGGTGGGGTCACGTGGAGGCTCCCGTCGATGATCTCGTAGCGATTTCCGTCGTCCGGCAGGTCGGAGAGATCCTGCTCCCGCCAGCCGCGCTCCGGTGGGCGCCACTCGTATGTCGGTTGTGCCATCACGTCCACCTCCCTTGGCCACGATAACGGCCCGGAAGCGTCGTGCAACCACGACGCTCCCGGGCCGGTGGAGCGCTGTCAGGCCGTCCGGGCGTCGCGGCCCGCGCGGCGAGCGCCCGGGCCACGCCGTCGCGACCCTCGGCGACCAGCCGCCGCAACGGCCCCGGGTGGCCCTGCTGCGCCAGCCAGGCGTCGGTGGCCTCGACCGTGTCGTCCTCCACCAGGTACGCCGGGTACATGAGCATGGCGAACTCCTGCGCCGGCTCGCTGTCCCGGCTGGCCCAGACCTGGCCGACGGTGGCGAAGTACCGATCCCGGTACGGCGCGATCAGCTCCACCTGCGCCGGATGGCTGAAGCCCTGCAGCAGCGCCCGGTGCCGCCAGTTCGGCAACGCCTCGGGTCCGGTCAGCTGGGCCCACACGGCGGCCTTGTTCTCCTCGGTCGGCACCAGCGCGTGCGCGTACGCGGCCTCCCGCTCGCCGCTGGCCGTGCGGTCGGTGGCCAACTCGGCCTCCACCTCCGGCGCCCCGGCCACGCCGTTGGCCACCAGTGCCTGCAGCACGCTCCAGCGCAGCTCGGTGTCGATGGTCAGCCCGGCCGTCACCTGGGGGCCGTCCAGCCAGCCACGTAGGACCGCCAGGTCCTCGCCGGAGCGGGCCGCGGAGACGTACGCCCGGGCCCAGGCCAGCTGGAAGCCGCTGCCCGGCTCGGCGGTGGCCAGGGCGGTCCTCGCGGTGCGGGCCAGCTCGGCCCAGCCGGTCGGCGCCCAGTCCGGATCGGCGTAGAAGGTGAGCGCGCTGCTCGCCTGGCGCAGCGTGGCGGTGACCAGGTTGATGTCCGTCTCGGCCGGCAGGCCCGCCAGCACCAGTGCCACGTAGTCGCGGGTGGCCAGCTCGGCGTCGCGGGTCATGTCCCACGCCGCGGTCCAGCACAGGGCCCGCGCCAGCGACGAGTCGAGGCCGGCGATGTGCTGCACCACCGTCGCCATCGACCGCTCGTCCAACCGCAGCTTGGCGTAGGTGAGGTCGTCGTCGTTGACCAGCAGCACGTCGGCCGCGGGCACGCCGGTCAGCTCGGTCAGCTCGGTCAGCTCGCCGTCCACGTCGACCTCGTACCGTTCGCGGCGGACCAACCGGCCGTCGGTGAGGTCGTAGAGCCCCACCCCGATCCGGTGGGTACGCAGCGTCGGGTATCCCCCCGGCGCCTCCTGGCGGACCAGCACCCGCTGGTACGCGCCGTCCGCACCGATGGTCAACTCCGGCCGCAGCGTGTTGACCTGGGCGGTCTCCAACCACTGCGAGGCGAAGGTGGTCAGCTTGCGGCCGGAGGCGGTCTCCAGCTCGGAGAGCAGGTCGTCGAAGGTGGCGTTGCCCCAGGCGTGTCGGGCGAAGTAGGCCCGCAGACCGGCCAGGAACGGCTCCTCGCCGACGTACGCGACCAGCTGCTTGAGCACGCTGGCGCCCTTGGCGTACGTGATGCCGTCGAAGTTGACCTCGACCGCCTCCAGGTCGGGCATCTCGCAGTAGACCGGGTGGGTGGAGGAGAGCTGGTCCTGCCGGTAGCCCCAGTTCTTCCGGATGGACAGGAAGGTCGTCCACGCCTCGGTGAACCGGGTGGCGTGCGTGTTGCACCAGTGGCTGGCCCACTCGGCGAACGACTCGTTCAGCCACAGGTCGTTCCACCAGCGCATGGTGACCAGGTTGCCGAACCACATGTGCGCGAGCTCGTGCAGGACCGTGTTGGCCCGCTGCTCGTACTCGAAGTCGGTGACCTGCGAGCGGAACAGGTAGTGCGACTCGGCGTGCGTCACGCAGCCGAAGTTCTCCATCGCGCCGGCGTTGAAGTCCGGCACCCACAGCTGGTCGTACTTCGGCAGCGGGTAGCGCACCCCGAACTGCTGGTGGAAGAAGTCGAAGCCCTGCGTGGTGACCAGGTTCAGGTCGTCGGAGTCGAGGTACTGCGCCATGCTCGCCCGGCAGAAGTAGCCCAGGTCGATGCCGTCGTGGGTGTACCTGACCTCGTGGTACGGCCCGGCGCAGAGCGCGGTGATGTAGGTGCTCATGCGCGCCGAGGTGGCGAAGTGGAGCGTCTTGTGGCCGTCGCCGGCCGGCTCCTCCCGCTCCACCGGCATGTTGGAGACGGCCTTCCAGTGCTCCGGCACGGTGGCGTGCCAGGTGTAGACGCTCTTCAGGTCCGGCTGGTCGAAGCAGGCGAACACCCGCTGCGCGTCGGCCGTCTCGAACTGGCTGTAGAGGTATGTCTCACCGTCGACCGGGTCGACCGTGCGGTGCAGGCCCTGCCCCGAGTTGGAGTACCCGAAGTCGGCCTCCACGACCAGCGTGTTCTCGCTGGCCAACCCGGTCAGCGTCAGCCCCTTCTCAGCCGAGAAGTCGGCCAGGTCGACGGGGGCGCCGTTCAGCGTCGCCGAGCGTATCGAATCCGCCGCCACCTCGATGAACGTGCTGGCACCCGGTTCGATGCAGCGGAAGCGCACCTCGGTGGTCGACCGGAAGGTGCGGCTGCCGGCCGCGTGAACGGCGCTGGACAGGTCCAGACTGATGTCGTACCCGGTCACGTCGAGCAGGCGGGCCCGCTCGGTCGCCTCGGCCTGTGTCAGGTTGCGCACTCCCGGCACTGTTCGTCTCCATCCCACTCTCGCCGTACGTCACGGTCACGTCGTTCGTCGACCGTTCGTGACGGCCGGTCCCGGCCTGAGTCTTCCATGTACGGGGATCCAGTGGTGGGCGAGGTCACGGGTCGATTCCCGCCCGGGACCGGCCGGGCGGAGTGAGGATCGGAGGTACGCCGGTCGTGCCGGCGTCACCGTTGCGAAGGGATCTCACCGTGAACGAGCGGGACAGCGTCGACATGTGGTTCGATCCGATCTGCCCCTGGGCGTGGATCACCTCCCGTTGGCTGCTGGAGGTGGAGCGGGTCCGCGCCGTCGACGTCCGTTTCCACGTGATGAGCCTGTCGGTGCTCAACCAGGGCCGGGATCTGTCCGCCGACTACCAGGAACTCCTGCGGACCGGATGGGGACCGGTCCGCGTCTGCGTCGCGGTGCAGCAGCGCCACGGCCCGGACGCCGTCCGGGCGCTCTACACGGCCCTGGGCACCCGGATTCACCTCGACAAGGAGCAGCGTGGGCCGGAGTTGTACGCCGCCGCGTTGACCGACGCCGGGCTGGATCCCGCACTGGCCGCCGCGGCCGACGACACCAGCCTCGACGCACCGCTGCGGGCCAGCCACGAGGCCGGTATGCGGCCCGTCGGCACCGAGGTCGGCACCCCGGTCATCCACGCTCCCGGGCCCGACGGTGGGCAGGTCGCCTTCTTCGGCCCGGTGGTCACCCCCGCTCCCGTGGGCGAGGCCGCGGGTCGCCTCTGGGACGGCGTCATGCTGGTCGCCGGCACGCCCGGCTTCTTCGAACTCAAGCGCACCCGCGACGTCGACCCGATCTTCGACTGAGGGTGCGGCGGCGCCGGGCGTCACCGCTGCCTTCGCGGGCTCGTTTGACCGGATGTCCGCAGCGACCCGGCGGGCCGCACCTGTGCCCGCTGGCCGCGGTCCGCAGCCCGTGGAGGCAGCCATGGCCAAGCATCGCGCGCCCGGAGACGATCCTCGCGGCCGGGAGGAGCGGCTCGGTACCGCGGCCTACCGGCTGGTGGACGAGTTCAACTGGCCGGCACCCCGGCAGAACCGGCCCGATATACGGTCGGCGCCCCGGCGGGACGGGCCCGACGCGCGCCGGCGCCCCGGCAGGACCGTTCCCCGAACGCGGCCGGCGTGTTCGGACGGCCGCGGGGCGTGGTCGGCGTCGCCCGGGTTCCGGCCACGTCGCGGCTGACACCACCCGGGCGGGAACTGCGTAACCAGGGTCCGCGCCCGGCGACGGGCGACCTCCCGGCCGTGGTCCCCGCGCCCACCGGCCGGCACCGGCAGGCGGGCCGGTACGACCGTTGACCAGAAGCCCGTGCTCCACCGAGGTCCCCTGCTCCATCTGGTGGACGAGCTTTCATCTGGTGGACGAGACGCGGGTCCGGCGGCGGTGCCGGACCCGGCGCCGGTACCGTCATCGCTCATGACGGCCGTGCACCCGATCACCCGCGCCTGGATCACCACCGGTGGCACCGGCGCCCAGAACTACGACGAGTTCGCCGACGACGCGGAGATCACCGCGATCATCGAGGCGAACCCGCACAGCGCCCTCGGCATCGAGATGCCGCACCGGGCCCCGGAGAGCCTCGGCAGGTCCTTCGGCGACGCCCTGCCGGACGCGGTGAGCCGGCTGGCGGAGGCGAAGGCCGACGGCAGCTACACCCCGGCCGAGCAGGTGGTGGTGCTGTACCGGATCAGCGCGCCGGGGGAGGAGCCGGCGTACGGGCTGTTCGCCATGGTCGACACCGACCAGATCTCCACCCGGGCCGACGAGCCCGGCGTGGTGATCCGCAACGAGGACGTCTTCATCGCGAAGGTGCGCGAGCGGGTCGCCCTGGCCGAGGCGCTGGGCCACCTCCTCTCGCCGGTGCTTCTGCTCCAGACCGGGCGGGGCGACGAGCTGCACGCCGCGCTCGCGGCGGCCACCGACGCGGCTGGTGCCCCCGCCGCCACCGACATCGACCAGGCGGGGCGTACCCACGCCATCTGGCTTGTCGGTCCCGGCCCTCGGCAGGACGAGCTGTCCGCGCTGGCCGGCGGTGGCGAGCTGGTCGTCGCCGACGGCAACCACCGCAGCCTGGCCGCGCAGACCGGCGGGCTGTCCCGGTTCCTGGCGGTCGTCACCACTCCCGCCTCGGTGGCGATCCAGCCGTACAACCGCCTGGTCAGCGAGTTGACCACCACACCGGACGAGCTGCTCGGCCGGCTCCGCGCCGCCGGCGCCCAGGTCACCGGCATCGACGGCCCGGCCGAGATCCCGGCGGTCGGCGGCACCGTCGTGCTCCAGTTGCCCGACCGGGCGTACGCGGTGACGCTGCCGCACACCGGTGCGAGCCGGCTGGAGAACCTCGACCATGCCCTGGTCGAACGGTTGCTGCTGCGCGACGCCCTCGGACTGGATCCGGGCGACAAGCGGATCACCTACGTCGGCGGCGACTACCCGGCGAGCTGGCTGACCGGTGAGGTCGAGGCCGGCCGGGCCGAGCTGGCCATCCTCGTCGCGCCGGTGACCGTCGACGACTTCATCGCGGTGAACCTCGCCCGCGAGAAGATGCCGCGCAAGAGCACCTGGTTCACCCCGAAGGCGCGGGGCGGCCTGGTGGTCGCCGCACTGCCCGACCCGGCGTGACGTGGCGCCCGTCCCGTCCGGCGCCGCCCCCGCGGTGCCCGACGGGGCGGGCCTGACAGACTGCGCGGTATGCGCGTCTACCTGGGATCCGATCACGCCGGTTTCGAGCTGAAGGTGCACCTGGCCAACCATCTCGCCAAGCAGGGCTACGAGGTGGTCGACGTCGGCCCGCACGCCTATGACCCGGAGGACGACTACCCGGTTTTCTGCCTGCACGCGGGCACCCGGGTGGTGGCCGACCCGGGCAGCCTGGCCGTGGTCATCGGCGGCTCGGGCAACGGCGAGCAGATCGCCGCGAACAAGGTGGCCGGGGTGCGGGCGGCGCTGGCGTGGAGCGTCGAGACCGCCCAACTGGGCCGGCAGCACAACGACGCGAACGTGGTCGCCGTCGGTGCCCGCCAGCACACTCTCGACGAGGCCGCCGCCATCGTCGAGGCGTTCCTGACCACCTCGTTCTCGGGCAGCGAGCGGCATGCCCGCCGCGTCGCCCAGGTGGCCGCGTACGAACGCACCCGGCAACTGCCCGAGCTGCCCTGACCCCGATCCGGCTCCCGGCCCGTTCCCGCCGCCCTCGGGCGGCCATGGCCCGTCCGGGGCACGGGGCAATCGCACGCCCCCGGCCTGAACCAGGGGGCGTTCGGACAACGGCCGCAGGCGTGCGGGTCAGCGGCGGGGCAACTCGTCGCGCGGGGTCCAGTTGCGGCGGACGATGACGATCCGGGCCGCTGCCTCGGCGAGATCCTCGTCGGTGGGCCGGGCGGCGTCCCGCGCCCGCATCGCTGCGGTCACGCTCACCTGCGACGAGCCGGAGCCGACCAGCCCCCGCAGCCCTCGCTCGCCCTCCTCGGTGGAGCCACCCCGCCGCCCCCGGGGCGTCTCGCCCGCGTCATGCACCCCCGCGGTGGCCGCCGAGGCACCCCCACCCGCCCCCGCAGAACCCCCACCGGTCGCAGCCGAATCGCCACCATGGTGCCGACTCCGCCGCCGCCGACGCTCCGCATCCCCCACCCCCGACCCTACCCCACCCCACCCCACCCCACCCCACCACTCAACGCCGATCATGCAGTTGTGGTCGTGAACGAAAGCCCCGAAAGAGGGCATATCGACAAACCACAACTGCATGATCGGCGGCGCGGCGCGGGGTGGGGGTGAGGTAGAAGATTTCCATGGCGGAGGGGTGCGGTGCCAGGTGAAGGCGGGGGTGGCGGTGGTGAGGGCGCCGGGGCGCAGCTCGCGTAGCCGGCCGGCGTCGGCCAGCGCGGTCAGGCCGCCGCCGCCGAGGAACAGCTCGCCGAGGCAGCGTACGTCGCAGGCCAGGTCGGCCGGGCCGCTCGCCGGGGTGCAACTGGCGGCGCCCGGTCCGCCGCGCAGCCGCCACCGGCCGGTGTTCTCGGGCAGCAGGTGGTCGGTCACGTCGATGACCACGTCGATGTCGGTGGCGTAGCGCCGGGCGGCGAGCGCGGCCGGCACGTCCACCACCCGTACCCACAGCGCGTCGACCAGTCGGGCGCCGAGCCGGCGCGGCTCGTTCACCAGTCGCAGCAGCGGCTCGTCGACCGCGGCACGCATCCAGGACAGCCGCCGGGTCAGGTCGAGTGAGAGCAGCATCCGCCAGATCGCCCGGTACGCCGCAGGATTCGTCGCCACCACCTCGTCGACGGTGGTCAGGCCGTTGGGGCCGGCATCTTCCCACTCGGCCTTGGTGCGGTACAGGCCGTAGCCGTCCACGCCGTCCGGGCCCTCGTGCAGCACCGCCCGTCGCTCGGTGGCACCGCCGCGCTGAGACTCCGGGTCGACCAGCACGTACCGCCACCACCGGTCGTCGCGGGCGGACCAGCCGGGCCGGTCGACCCGAGCCCGGTCGTACACCCGGGCCAGGTCGGCCTGGCGGTGGGCCGGCGGGTCCAGGCGCAGCCGGCCCTCGTCGGGCGTCGGGGCCGGCAGTCGTAGTTCCGAGGTCTCGCCGCTGACGTGGAGCCGTTGCGCGGCCAGGCCGTAGCCGAAGCGCGGGTAGATCGTCCCCTCACTGGCCCAGAGCACGGCGACCGGTTCCCGGCCGGCGTCGTGGATCTGACGCAACTGCCGGTGCATCATCGCGGTGAGCAGGCCCCGACGGCGGTGGGTGGGTGCGACGCCGACCAGGGTGACGTGCGCGGCGGGCAGCGCCGACCCGGGCACGCCCAGCTCCCGGGTGTACGCCGCGGCGCTGGCCACCAGCTCCGGGCCGTCGCGCACCAGCAGGGCGCGTTCCGGCTCGAAGATCCTGCGTTCGGTCTCGTGGGCCTCGGGTTCGACGCCGTGATGGAACAGGGTGCCGAGGAAACGGCCGATCTCGTCGTAGTCGTCGGCGTGTGCGGTCGCGATGGGCAGGGCGGTGGTGGTCACCGCCTGTGTCTATCTGATCGGTGCGGGTAGGGCGACCGATTTGCCGGCTGGCTACCCTCTAAGAATCCAGCGGCGACCGGGGGTCGTCGCCGGTCCAGGGGAGGTAACGAGATGGCCGAGCAGACGCAGCCGTGGGCGGAGCGGACCGTCGAGGTGCCGCCGCAGCCCGGTGACGGGATACCGCCGCAGCGTGACCCGTACCGCCGTGGCGTGGCCTCGGTCGGCGCCCGGGCGCCCCGGACAGAGCCGTTTCCCGTCGTGCAGCACGAGCCGACAGGCACCGGCTGGCCGGGCGAGCCCGCGCCCCGGCGGCCGTTGAGCTGGCACGTGGCGCAGCTGAAGCGGGGCGGCGAGTGGAGCACGGCGGGGGCGTTGTTCGCGTTCGTGTGCTGGGGGATCTGGGCGATCTCCGGCGGCGGTGATCTCGTCGCGCCGTTCGTGATCTTCGTGCTCAGCCTGCTGGTGGGGGCCGGCCTGTTCACCCTGGCCCGGCTGCTGGGCCGGGTGGTGCTGGAACGGCAGTTGGGCCGGGTGCGGCGCAGTGCGCGCGGCGCCCACCTGGTCACCGCGGTCTTCCTCACCGGCCTGGGCATCGCCTACCTGCAACAGACACAGTGGGTCATGGATGCGTGGAACTGGCTGACCAGCTGAGTGCACCCGTCGCCGGGCGGGCCGACCGCACGGCCGGCCCGCCCGGGGCGGTCGCGTCGCACCGCGACCGAGGTCGTCACTCCACCAGGACGGCGCGCTGCTTACCCCGACGGGCGCGGTTCATCCCCGCCGACGGGGTGGACGGCGGGTGCTCGGCAACGCCGGGCTGCACCCGGCCGCCGCGCCGGCACCGGCTTCGGGGCCGCAGCAGCCGGCTCTCCGGGGGTCGCCGCAGCCGGCGCTCAGGGGCCGCAGTAGAGCAGGCGGTTGGGGGTGCCGGCGGGCACCCCGCCGACGATACCGACGGTGGCCCGGCCCGTCAGGTCGGCACCGACCTGGGCCGGGGTCCAGGTCGGGTTGGCCTGGAGGGCGAGAGCGACGCAACCGGCGACGTGCGCGGACGCCATCGAGCCGCCGCTGAGGATCGCCGTCGCCGTGTCGCTGGTGTGCCAGGTCGAGGTGATGCTCGCCCCCGGCGCGTACAGGTCCAGGCAGGAGCCGTGGTTGCCGGAGGGCATCCGCGCGTCGGTGGGTGTGGTGCCGGCGACGGTGAGCGCGGCCGGGACCCGGGCGGGTGAGACGGTGCAGGCGTTTCCGTTCGAGCTGCCGGCGGTCACCACGTAACCGACGCCCGACTTGATCGAGTTGTGCACGGCCGTGTCCAGGGCGGCGCTCGCACCACCGCCCAGGGCCATCAGCGCCACCGCCGGGCGGACCGCGTTGGCGGTCACCCAGTCCACCCCGGCGATCACCTGGGCGATGCTGCCGCTGCCGGAGCAGTTGAGCACCCGCACCGGGTGCAGCCGGACCTTCTTGGCCACCCCGTGCAGCCTGCCGCCGACGGTGCCGGCCAGGTGGGTGCCGTGCCCGTTGCAGTCGTCCGCCGGCAGGCCGTCGACCAGGTCGACGCCCGCGCCGACCCGGCCGCCGAAGTCACGGTGGGTGCCCCGCACACCGGCGTCGATGAGGTACGCGTTCACGTTCGGCGCGGTGTTCGGGTAGGCGTACCGGCGGTCGAGGGGGAGGTGTCGCTGGTCGATCCGGTCCAGCCCCCAGGAGGGCGGGTTCAGTTGCACCCCGGGCGCCCTCAGCGTGACGGTCCGGTTCTGCTCGACGTGGGCGACCGCCGGCTCGGCGGCCAGCCGGCGGGCCGCGCGTTCGGTCAGGCGCACCTCGAACCCGGGCAGCGCGGCGGTGAAGACCCGGTCGACGTGGCCGGCGTACCGGCTGGTCAGCCGGGCGGCGACGGCCCGGCTGGCGGCGGGTGCGTCGGTGCGGAGCACGACCAGGTAGCTGCCCGCGACCGCGGTGGGCGCGTCGGCGTACCGGATGTCGCCGGTGGCGGGCGCCGCGGCGGCCGGCCCGGCGGTCAGCGTGGCCACGACGGCTGCGGTGAGCAGGGCGGCGAGCGGCCCGCGGGTGGCGGCCGGGTGCGGCCGGTACGGACGGGGGAGTGGCATCGGTTCCTCCTCCTGGCTGCCCCTGGCGTGGGTGGTGACCCTGGGCAGGGGCCTCGATGGTTCCCCGGATGGTACCGATGCATCCACCGCTGTGGATATGTCTGCCGGTCGGCCAGGCGTCAGGCGTTGAGGTACGCCAGGACGGCGAGGACGCGCCGGTTGTCGTCCTCGGAGGGCGGCATGTCCAGTTTGGTGAGGATGTTGTTGATGTGCTTGCTCACGGCCTTCTCGGTGATGCGGAGCTTGGTCGCAATCGCGGCGTTGGATCGGCCCTCGGCCATCTCGCCGAGCACCTCCCGCTCCCGGGCGGTGAGCACCGCCAATGGTTCCCGGCGGGCGAGGAGCTGCGAGATCACTTCGGGGTCCATGGCGGTGCCGCCGGCGGCCACCCGGCGGACGGCGTCGACGAACTCGCCGACGTTGGAGACGCGGTCCTTGAGGAAGTAGCCCACCCCCCCGTGCGGCGTGCTGAGCAGTTCGCGGGCGTACATCGGCTCGACGTGCTGGGAGAGCACGAGGATCGGCAGGCCGGGAATCTGGCTGCGGGCGGCGATCGCGGCCTGTAGACCCTCGTCGGTGAACGTCGGCGGCAGGCGCACGTCGATGACCGCCACCTGGGGCCGGTGGGTGATCAGGGCGGGCAGCAGGGCGGGGCCGTTGTCGACGGACGCGACGACGTCGAAGTCGAAGGCCCGCAGGATGCGGGTCAGTCCGTCGCGAAGGAGTGCATGGTCTTCGGCGATGACAACGCGCACGGCAGCTCCATGGTGATGACGGTGGGCCCCCCGGACGGGCTCGACAGCGCCATGGTGCCATCGAAGGCGGCGAGGCGGCGTTCGATACCGCGCAGCCCGGTGCCGGCGGCGGGATCGGCGCCGCCCGCGCCGTCATCGGTGACCACCATGGTCAGCGTGCCGTCGGCGTACCGCAGCGCCACCGACCCGCTGTGCGCGCGGCTGTGCCGGACCAGGTTGGTCAGGGTTTCGGCCACGGCGAAGTACGCCGCCGACTCGACCGGTGTGTCGAGCCGGCCGGGCAGATCGGCGTCGACCGTGATCGGTATGGGCAGGCTCAGCGCCAGCGCACGCACCGCGCCACCCAGGCCACGTTCGGCCAGGACGGGTGGGTGGATGCCACGGACGAGGTGCCGCAGCTCGACCAGTGCCGTGCCGCTCGACTCACGCGCCTCGGCGAGCATCTCGTGGGCGGCGGTCGGGTTCCGGTCGATCAGCTCGTCGGCCAGGCCGATCATCATGCCCAGCGAGACGAGCCGGGCCTGGATGCCGTCGTGCAGGTCGCGCTCGATGCGGCGCAACTCGGCGGCCTGGGCGTCCACCGTGTCGGCGCGGGTCACGGTCAGCTGGGTGACGCGAAGCCGGAGTTCGGCGGCCCTGGTCGGCGCCAGGAGGAGCCGGGCGAAGGAGGCGTCGACGCGCCGCAGCCATGGCGCCAACCACAGGCCACCGGCCAGGATCGCGGCACCCTGCGGCAGGCAGAGCAGACCCTCGCCGAAGGTGTCTATCGACCAGGTCGCGCCGTAGCCGTACCAGCCGGTGCCGAGCCAGATCCACAACGGCGTCAGCGTCAGCCCCGCGAGCCCGTACAGCGGTATCGCCAGGGAGATCGCGCCGAGGGCGATCCCGATGATCGCGCCGGGCACCAGCCAGGCCAGGTCACGCCAGGTGGCGGGGTCGGTGACGATCCACCGGAAGCGCCGCCAGCCGCCGGGCACGGCCCGTTCCGGACGCGGATGGTACGGACGCGCGACCGGGACACCGGTCCGGGAGGCGAGCCTCCGTTCAAGATTGACCCGCGCCCGGACCAGCGCCATCGCCCAGGGCACCAGCGCCATGCCGAGGAACGGCACCGGGATCAGGATCAGGGCGACAACCGCCACGGCGAGCAACGGGATGTTCGTGACGGCCAGGCCGATGGCGGCCACGCCGGCCAGTACGGCGCGAACTCCCCGCCGGATCCACTGACCCATGCGCTCCTCTGCCCCGGCCATCTCCACAGGTAGTATTGTGCCCCCGGACTTCGCCGTCCGACGGTGGTGCCAGCACCCCGTAGCCGGAGGGGATAGGGCTCCTGACGGCGCCGTCACAGTGAGATCTGCTGGAGCCATGACGACTACCACGACGGCCGGCAGTGACTTTGCCACCCTGTCCCGCCGGATCATCGGCGCGGGCTTGATGGAGCGCCGGCCCGCCTACTACGTCGCCCGGCTGAGCGCCGTCGCGCTTCTGTATCTCAGCGGTTGGACGGCCTTCTTCGTGATCGGCGCCTCCTGGTGGCAGATGATCACGGCCGTGGTCCTCGCCGTGACGTTCACCCAGGTCGCGCTCGTGGCGCACGATCTCGCGCACCGCCAGGTCTTTCGCACCAAACGCCCCAGTGAGGTGGCCGGGCGGCTGGCCGGCAACCTCGGCGTGGGGATGAGCTACGGCTGGTGGATGGACAAGCACACCCGCCACCACAACAACCCCAACCACGACGACCTCGACCCGGACGTGGCCCCCGAGGTGCTCATCTGGGCCACCGAGTCGGCGCTGGGCCGGCGGGGCCTGAAGGGCTTCGTCACCCGGCACCAGGCCGCGCTGTTCTTTCCGCTGCTGACGCTGCTCGCCCTGGACCTGAAGGTGTCCAGCGTCAGGGCGTTGCGCAACCACACGGTCAAGCGGCGCGGTGTGGAGAGCGCGCTGCTGATCCTGCACGCCATCGGCTATCTCGCGGCGCTGCTGATCGTCCTCTCACCGTTGCAGGCCATCGCCTTCCTGCTGCTGCACCAGGCCGTGTTCGGCGTCTACCTGGGCATGACCTTCGCGCCCAACCACAAGGGCATGCCGCACCCGACCGGCGACGAGGACTTTCTGCGCAAGCAGGTGCTGACGTCCCGCAACGTCAGCGGCAACTGGCTGACCGACGTCGCGCTCGGTGGGCTGAACTACCAGATCGAACACCACCTGTTTCCCGGCATGCCGTCACCCAACCTGCGCAAGGCCCAACCCATCGTGCAGGCCTACTGCGCCGAGGTCGGCGTCGCCTACGAGCAGACCAGCCTCGTCACCTCCTACCGCCAGGCGCTGCGACACCTGCACGAGGTGGGCGCACCCGCCCGCGCCGAACACGCGGCCCGCTGAGCCCGCCGCGCACCGCCTCGCCGAACCGATCGTCACCCGGCTACAACACCGGCTCCGCCGCCGGTGACCGTGCCGGGTCGCCGTCACTCCGCCAGGTAGCCAGCCCGGCGGGTGTGCGAGGGCAGCGCCCGGTAGTCGGCGGTGTCGGCCCGCCGCACGGCCTCACCCGGTCGGCACAGGTCCGGCTATGAGACCGGGAAGCGCGAGGAACCGTTGTGGACACATCGATGGCCCTCACGGATGCGGGCGTTCAGGAAGTGTCGATCACGGTCCGCCGGTGGCGGCTTCCCGACCTGCTTGAGGCACTGCTCACTGGGTTGCGGCAGGTGCCGACCTTGACCGCCGTTGCCCCCGGGTGGCCGCCACGTCGGGCATGCGACGGGCACGGTGCGGCCGTCGCCGGGCGGCTATCGCGGGGTCGGCCTCAATTGGTGACAGCCGTCTTCGGGGTGCCGACGCGCAACCTATTGCCGTCCGGGTCGGTCACCCCGAAGTCGCGCCCCCACTCCATGTCATCGATCTTCGCGATGCCACAGGCTGCGGCCATCGCATCAACGTCACTGACGTAGAGGTAGACCAACGTGCCGGGGCGGGCATCACCTGTGTGCTCGGACAGGTGCAGGTGCATGCCTCCTCGGGCGATTCCCACGTAGCGGGGCAGGTCGGGCGCGAACCGGTGTTCCCACTGCTTGACGAAGCCAAGCCTCTCGTACCACCGGACAGAGGCATCGGCATCGGCGACCCGAAGAACCGGCGCGAGATGTTCATCCATCGGCCAAGTATCGCTGCCTGCCATGCTCGCTGCCCTGCCACAATCCCGGAGCCTGAGCGCGCCCGCCGGAGGATCCTCTGGTTCTGACCGCCGCGAAGATCGGCCGGCGTGCCGGCCGATGCCGGCGCTTGCGCCGCCAGCAGGCCGAGCGCGTTCGGCGCGGCCGCGCGGCCCGCTTTCGGGCCGCCTTGATCGGAACAGGTTCGCGTGACGACGGCTATGGAGGCGGCGTTGTCCGGGCCGATGGCGGCGGTGATGCGGCGGAGCCGCAGTTCCCGTTTCGTCGCGCTGGTCTTGGCCGGCGCGGCCGGGCCGCGGAACAGGTGTACGCCATGATCTGCCCGGATCACCTGGTCAACGCCGGTGTGATCCTGCCCGATCATGACCGCAGCTGACCGTTGAGACACCGGCTACTGGCACGTGGCTGGCACGGCGGTGCGCGGTTGTCCGGCGGAGTGTGGCTTACCGCCCCGGCTTGGGCCGGGGGCGGCTTGCCGTGCCGCTGGCTCTCCGTGCGTCTGAGTGACGGTGGTGTCGGTGTTGATCGTGCGACAATGAGTGGCGGTGTGTGGTGGAGGAGGTGAGCCGTGATGTCGAGCAATGCGGAGCGGATGCCCGAGTGGCCGACCGCTGAGCACGTGCCGGCAGAGGAGCTGGCCCGCCGGCAGGGCGTGCGGCCGGTCGCCTCCGTCGATGACCTGGCCCGGCCGAACCTGTTCGAGTCCGACGAAGAGTTGGACGACTTCCTTGCCGACCTGTACGCCTCTCGGCGGGCCAGCGCCGCGTGAGTCTGGTCGCCCTGGACACCGACGTGGCGTCGGCGATCCTGCGGGGTCGGCTGCATGGCCGGCTTCGCGCCCGGCTGGCCGCTAAGACCCTGTGCATCACCTTCGTCAAGCTCGGGGAGCTGACCAAGTGGACCGCGCTGCGGAGCTGGGGGCCGCGCAAGCTCGCTGACCTCGCGCAGTGGCGATCCGGCGTGGTCCTGCTGCCCTTCGACGAGGCGGTGGCGACCACCTGGGGTCAGCTCCAGGCGCGGGCGCAGCATCGGGGGCGTCCCCGGCCGACGAACGACTCCTGGATCGCGGCCTGCTGCCTGGTCGACCGGCTACCGCTGGCGACGTTCAACGGCAAGGACTACGCCGACTTCGCCGAGTACGACGGCCTACGCCTGTTCGACGTCTCGTAGCTCCACCGCCGCAGTCCGATGTGGCCGAACGGCGGTGAGTGGTCCTGGCCGCCAGCGGCCAGCCGGACCGATACACCCGGTGGCAAGCCGCGGAGCGGCGCGGCAACGCCGTGGACCGGCGAGAGATCTTCGTGCGGCCGTCGGGCCTGCGGCTGCTCGCCCCGGCTGGCGTCCGCGCAGTCGGTCGTATGGCACCTGCCCGGGCCGTGCGGGGCAGGGCACGGTGAGTCGGACGGCACCCACGACGGTCTCAACTTCGAGGAGGTTGCGGTGACCGTGTATCCGGTTGGCGTCTTCCGGGCAGCGTCACGGTTGGCCCGGCTCTGTCCGGAAACACGTGAAGCGAGTCCGGTTTCGTCGCGCTGGTCTTGGTCGGCGTGGCCGGGCCGAGGAACAGGTGTACGCCTTCCTCCGTGCGGTCGTCGGTGAGCTGACCGCGCGCGATGGTGTGGAAGCGGGCCTGCGCGCGGAGAACGCCCGTCTGAAGGGTGCGCTGCGCGAGTGGTAGAGCAGCTTCGCTCCGAGGCCGGATCGGACCGTTGACCGGGGCCGGAGGGTGTGGAGCGGGCGACGGGAATCGAACCCGCACCGTCAGTTTGGAAGCAACCAGCCAATCATCCCGGGTGGCTCCGACCGGTCCCGCACAATGCCGTTGACCTGCTGTTCCGTCTCAGCTTCGTCCCGGAACGTAGCGGGACCGGCCGGGTGATCCCGGACGGTTTCCTGCCAAGATCCCTACCATCGTCCCGGCTCGTGCCGGGCTGTAGCGGGTGATCCCGGGCGTTGTCGTCGCCTCCCCGGCAGGCAGTCATCGCGTTGATACCCGTTGCGGTAGCGCGTGGTGGTGTCTCTATCGTGGATGCCGTGACCCCCAGTTCCAGCCGGAAGCACAAGCCGCCGACGTATGCTGAGCGGCTGCTCGCTGACCTAGATGTCATCCATGTTGGGTATGGCGACGTCCTCGAACGCTCGGCCATCGTCAACGTTGACCCCAATCGCCGCGGCGGCGACATCGTCTTCGTCGGCGCCGCAAGGTGGGGGTGGGCGAAAAGCGACGCCGCACTGGAGGCGTCCCGGATGGCGCTACTGCGGCAGGTCCGCGACTGGGAGCCTCGGTTCCGACTCCTGTTCCCTCACCCGACGCCGACGGTTGCCAAGCGGCTCGACCGGGCCATCGGCCGGCTCGAACGCTGGCTCGTCCGCAAGCGTGATACCACCGTGCCGGCGACGGTAGGCAAAGCAGCCGAGTTGCTCGCTGCTGACGTCGCCGACATGCGAGCGTTGGCTGGTTTGCTGCCAGCCGATAAGTACGCAATTCGGCTCGTTGTCGATACCAACACCATTATCGATAACCCCGATCTTGCGGCCCATGTCCCGACACTGGGCCGCCGGTACATGGCTCATCTGCTACCCGTCGTGCTGCGGGAGATCGACGATCTCAAACGTGGCGCACGCAATCAGGATCTCCGCGACGCGGCCCAGCGCGCCGACCGGCGTCTTAAGGGTCTGCGGACCAACGGCGACATCCAGGCTGGCGTGCGGGTAGCCGGTGAGGTTTATGCAGTCTTCGAGCACATCGAGCCCCGCCATAACAAGCTGCCGTCCTGGCTTGACCTTGCGGTGCCGGACGACCGCTTCGTCGCCTCCACGCTGCTTCTGCAGTCCGAGCATCCTGGCTCTGCTCTGCATGTCGCTACCAGCGACATTAACCTACAGACCAAGCTGGCGGCTGTCGGTCTGCCCTACGTCGAGCTGCCCTAATAATGGAGTTCTCCGATGGGATTCAAAGCCCATCAGATAATGACGAGGCTATGATCGGCCGACCTGTGCTGAGGCGTTGTTTGCGGCAAGCCGTCCGTCGATAAGACTCCGTATCGGTGGGCTTGACGGCCTCCGACAGCAATATGCCTCACCCTCAGAGCTTGACACCCTCTTGCCGGACCCGGCCCGCCGGCTACGCCGCAAGGACCTCCGCGAGGGCGCGTGCGGCTGGCTTGGAGCGGAGATTAGCGGGGATGTTGCGGTAGAGGTCCGCGGCGCGGCGGTGTGTCAGGCCGGTGCGGTAGCGGGAGGGGATGCCAGTCAGGGCTGCGGTGGCCGTTTGGCAAGCGTCGAGGGTGTGGCCGTCGCGGTGTTGGCAGCCTGCCGCGTCGAGGCGTAGCAGGGTGCGGGTCAGCGTGCTGGTAGGGGCGGATAGCGCGAGGGCGTGGGCTTGGCTTTCTCGTGCCTGGTCCGTCTCGCCGAGGGCGGTTAGGGCGTGGGAGAGGTGGACGTGATGTTTCTGCTCGCAGTGCCCGAACCAGGTGTCCGCGCGTTCGGCCTCGGAAAGTGTGTTGGCGAGGCGGTCGGCGTCGCGTAGGGCTGCGGCGGCTTCGTCGCGGCGGCCGGCGAGAGCGTAGGCGCGGCCGGAAACAGCAGCGGCGAGGGTGGCGGCGGCGGTAGCTTGCGGTCCCGCGATGTGACGGGCCTGCTTGGCGAGTTCGGCTGCTGCGTGGGGTGCGCCGAAGTTCAGTGGCAGCATCGCCTTGCGGGCGAGGATCCAGGCGTGTAGCTGCCGGTCGCCGGACTCCGCAGCGGAGCGGGCGGCGGTGGCGAACCATGCGTGCGCCTCGCGTTGGTTGCCTAGGTCGTGCAGGACGACGGCCGTCATGCCGCTGAGCTGGCCCATGAGCCGGGTCAGCGCGACGCGAGTGACGGCGGGTTGAGGGCGTTGCAGCAGGGGAATCACGTCGGTGACGTCGGCGACCAAGTCGGCCAGGACGTCGGTGGGCACCCGACCTGCGTAGCCGTAGCTGTGCTGTTCGGTGGCGGCTTCAAGCTGGGCGAGATCAGCCGGGCCGGTGACGGCCAGGGCATTGTCGGCTTTGGCCAGCACGTCGGCCAACTCGGTGAGCGGGGCGGCGGTCAGGCCGGCGGCGAGGGCGGAACGCAATAGGTTTCGTCGATGCATAGATTCATCCTCCCTCGCTGGCTGCGGCGCAACGGCGGTGTCGCTCTCCCAGGATCGCGCGGCCAAGCCCACCATGGAACCGGGGATGCGCAATCCATCCGCGATCCGTTCGATGGTATCGATGCCGGTGATCCGCGCTTCGCCTCGGGCAACGAGGCTGATCCGTTCGGCTTTCAGCCCGGTTGCGGCGGCCATGGCGTTCCAGCTCAGCCCTGCCGCCTTCGCGGCGGCGAAGACCACTTGGAAGTTGCGGTCGCGTAGGGCTTGCACCACGACGGGGTCGCGGAGCAGCCGGCGGGGAAGCATTCGAGCTGACGCCGAGGGATCCACGGGGCTCCTCAATGGACGCGCAGGTCGATCGATGGACTATACCCCCGACAACCCCTGCGCGCGTGACCCCCCGTAGTGGTGCCCCTATCGTAGGGTTACGTGCCGTGGGGTGGGCGGGTTGTAGTGGCTTTCGTCGTAGCAATCCTCGTAGGAAGGCAGATCGATGATCCCCACCAGCTCGTCCACGGCCCACGCGGCCACCCCGACCGCCAGCGGCTCCGACCGGGTCCGGCAGTTTTCGTCCGTGGCGGAGGCGACGCTCGCGCTGGGCTGCAAGACCTACTCCGGCACCATCGCCCAGGGTGGCGGCGGTATCCCCACCGTGACGTCCACGCGGTAGACCGCCCCGCTTCTGATCGGAGCGGATCGAGACGGCTGCCGGCCCGCAAACCCCGTCGCGGGCCGGCAGCCCCAGTCTGGGAGGCCCCTGTGACGTCACTTCCCCCGGCGCTGCGGATGGCGGACATGCGGTTCCGCCACGAGCACTTCGGCGCCCTCGCCTGGAGCACCACCCAGCCCCGCCGCTTCGTGGAGTTGCCGAGCGCGGCGGCCATGGTCACGCTGCTGGCCCGCGAGCCGCTGGCCCCGCAGTTCCCGCCGCAGGCGCAGACCGCCCTCGGCGACCGGTTCGGCCTCGACCAGGCCCGGTGGACCACGATCGTCGGTGACCTGCATTCCATGGGAGTTCTCGCGCCGGCTGACGGCGCGGTGGTCGAGCCGGTGACCGCCGGGCGTGTCCACGCAGTCGCGGACGAAGCCGAGGCGGCCCGGCCCCGGTCGGCGGTGCTCAAGCCGTTCTGGGTGCACCTGCAACCGTTCACCGTCTGCAACCAGAAGTGCTTGCACTGCTACTGCTCCGGTGGGCCGAAAGCGGACCCGTTCCTGCTGCCGTTGGAGCAGTGGCACGAGATCATCCGTCGGCTCGACGACTACGGCGTGCCGGACATCTACATCACCGGCGGGGAGAGTCTGCTCCTGCCGGGATTCTTCGACCTGGCGGCCGACATCATCGGCCGGGGGTTGGGGTTCGGGGTGTCGACCAACGCCACGGTGCTCAACGCCGGCCGGCTAGAGCAGTTGCGCGAGTTGGGGGTATCTCCGGTGCAGGTGTCGCTGGACGGCGGCCAGGCCGCCACGCACGAGATGATCCGGGGGGCGCCCGGCTCCTGGCCCAAGACCCTCGCGGGTATCCGTGTCCTCGGCGAGTTCACCGAGGTCGTCATCAACACCGTGGTCAACCACGCAAACCTGGGCGAGCTGGAACAGGTCGTGCAGGTCGGGCTCAGCGCCGGGGTACGTCGGTTCAAGTTCTTCCCGCAGAAGCCGGTCGGGCGGTCCAACCCGGCGGTGACGTTGGACGACGCCACGATCCTGGGCGTGCTGCTGCCCGAGTGCCAGCGCCTGGCCGAGGCGTACGACGTGGAGATCGAGACGATCAGCCCGGCGCAGGGGTGTGGCAGCGGCAGCATCGGCTTCGCCGTCGACCAGCTCGGCGACGTGTACCCGTGCATCTTCGGGGTGGAGAACCGGTCCCTGCGGGCCGGGAACCTCCTCACCGACGATCTAGACACCATGTGGTTCAGCGCGGTGTGGGAGCAGTTCCGCGGTGAGCCGACCACCCCGTGTCGGCGATGCGAGGTGCCATGCCCGCGGTGACCGACCTCGACCGGGCGAGGGTGCTGGTGTGGGCGCCGACGCTGTACGAGTCCGGGTTCAAGCAGCGCCACGTCGACGGGGACGCCCTCGCGGTGCAGGCGTCCCTGCGCACTGCCGGCTACGACAGCGTCCTGCTGGATGCCTACTACCGGGGGCGGCCCGCCGCGACGCTGGCTGACACCCTCGCCGATGCCGCCGGGTTCGATGTGCTCGTGGTGCATCTGTTCACCTCGGATGCGTACGGGCCTCGGCTGCATCGCATCGCCGACGAGTTGGTGGCCGCGCGGCTGCGCCATCCTCGGCTGACCGTCATCGGCTTCGGACCTCTGGCGGTGTCCGCCGCCGGGGAGCTGTTGGCGCACGGCGCGGTGGACCACGTCGTCGCCGGGCCCACCACCGTCGCGGCAGACCCGTTCGTCGCGGGGCTCGTCACGCATCTGCGGGCGCACCTGGCGGTCTACACGTCGCTGCGGTCGCTCACTCCCTCCGACCTGCCCTACGGCGTCGACTCGGTGGTGTCGGTGGCCGCGAGCCGGGGGTGCCGGTCCCGCTGCACGTTCTGCGCCTACAACG
Source organism: Micromonospora tarapacensis (assembly GCF_019697375.1). Lineage (NCBI taxonomy): Bacteria > Bacillati > Actinomycetota > Actinomycetes > Micromonosporales > Micromonosporaceae > Micromonospora > Micromonospora tarapacensis. The sequence continues at coordinate 1,054,826 of NZ_JAHCDI010000003.1, forward strand.
CTGACCTGCCCGGCGGCGGATGGCGGGACATGCCCATGGCCCAGGTTGTCGACGACCTCGCTCATCTGCATCAGGCCATCGGGGCGACGACGTTCGCGTTCTCGGACTCCGACTTCGGCGGCACCCGCAGAGAGTGCGCCCGCCGCGCCAACGACCTGCGCGACGGCCTGCGAGCGGTGGGCCTCGCGGGTGCGCTCACGTTCGCGATCAGCGTGCGCGCGGAAACCCTCGACCCTGACACCGTTGGCGTGCTGGCCGACGCCGGGGTCCGCACCATGCTCGTCGGCGTGGAGTCGTTCAACCCGGACACCCTGCACCGGGTCTACGGCAAACGTCAGGACCTCACGCACCTGAGGAAGGTGGTGACCGCCGCCGACGACGCCGGAGTCACGACCGTGGCCAGCTATATCCTGTGGCATCCCTGGCAGACCCTCGACGGGCTCCGCGCCGAGCTGGACGCCCTGGACCGCTTCGGCCGCCACCGGATCCCGCACTTCATGGCCCGCAGCCGCCTGGAAGTCATCCCCGGAACGGTCATCGAACGGCAGATCGCCGCCGACGGGCTGCTCATCACCGCGCCGTTCCAAAGGGGGTTCACCATCGTGGACCCGGCCGCCGCCGCCGTGGCCGATGCACTGACCGAGTGGTTCGCCACCAATGCGGCGCCGGTGCTCGCCGGCCTGCACGAAGCCAACCCCGGCAGCCTGGAACGGCTCGCCGAACTCAAGATTGCCGAGTGGGCATGGCTCACCGAAACAGTCAACCGGCAGGCCGCCTGTCATGGGTGATCTGCTGCTCGGCATCCACGGCGGCGCCACCGCCACCGCCGCGATCGCCGTCGACGGGCACCTCACGCACTGCGTGCAGGAGGAACGGCTGACCGGGATCAAGGGCTACATGGGCTTTCCGCACCAGGCCATCGCCGCGTGCCTGCACGCGGTCGGCGCCGATCCCGGCGATATCACCGAGGTCGTCTACGGCAGCCGCTCCGGACCGGTCGACCACTGCCCCCGCGACGAATGGCTGTCCCGGCTCGCCGGCTTCCACCAGCAACCGGCCCTTGCGGACACGGAGGTAGCGCTGGTAGCCGCAGCACCCGGCGCGCTGCCGCAACGGGTCACCGCCATGCTGAACCAGGGCGGCCTCACCGCCGCCCGCGTCGCCCACGTTGACCACCACACCGCGCACGCCGCCGCCGCGTACTACGGTCTGCGGACCGACCCCGACCGCCCCTACCTCGTGCTGACCTGCGACGGATTCGGTGACGGTGCCTGCGCGACCGTCTCGACCTGGACCGCCGGGCATCGCACCGAGATCGCCCGCACCGACATGCGCAACTCCGTCGGCCTGCTGTGGTTCTGGTTCACCCACGCCGCCGGATTCACGCCGCACGAGGACGAGTACAAGCTCATGGGCATGGCCCCCTACGCCCGCCCCGACCGGGCCCGGCAGGTCGCCGACATCCTCCACACCTACCTCGGCCTCGACCCCACCAGCCTGCGGCTGCAACGCACCACCACCGCCAGCATCGAGCGGGCCTGGCCTGACATCGAACAACGCCTGCGGGGCCGACGCTTCGACGACCTGTTCGCCGGCCTGCAACTGTTCACCGAAGACCTGCTCACCCGATGGGCCCGCAACGCCATAGCCGCGACCGATATCCGAGACGTGCTCGTCGGCGGCGGCGTCTTCATGAACATCAAGGTCAACCAGCGCATCGCCGCCTTAGACTGTGTGGACACGTTCGCCGCGTTCCCGTCCTGCGGCGACGAAAGTCTCCCGCTGGGCGCCCTCTACCACCGCCTCGCCGCCACCCACGGCCACCACAGCGTGCAGCCGCTGACTGACTGCTACCTCGGCGACGACATCACCCCCGACGACGCCCGGCACGCGGTCGCCGGCACCGGACTGCATGTGCACGAACCCGACCGCATCGAGGACGTGGTGGCCGGGCTCCTGGCCGACGGGCAGATCGTGGCCCGCTGCGCCGGCCGCATGGAGTACGGCGCCCGCGCCCTCGGCAACCGCTCCATCCTCGCCAACCCTGCCGACGCCGACGTACCACGACGCCTGAACCAGCTCATCAAACAGCGGGACTTCTGGATGCCATTCGCGCCCGCGATCCTCCGCAGCCACCAACACCGTTACATCCGCAACCCTCGCGGGCTACGCAGCCCTCACATGATGCTCGGCTTCGACACCCAGCCCCACGCCGCCGCCGAGATGATCGCCGCGATCCACCCCGCCGACCTGAGCTGCCGACCCCAGATCGTCGACGACAACAGTCCCACCGGCCTCGCCGCGATCCTGCACGCCTACCACACCCGGACCGGCCGGGCCGTGCTGCTCAACACCTCGCTGAACCTGCACGGCCACCCCATCGCCCGCACCGCCGCCGACGCCGTCAACGTGCTCCAGCACTCCGACCTGGCCTACCTCCAACTCGGCCCGTACCTCGTCACGAAGCACGCACCGACATGCTGAGGCTCATCGCAATATCCACCGCCTGATCAGCGGTGATGATCGCCTCCCGCAGCTCCACCTCACGCGGGTCGAACGCGGTCAACACACTGCCCCGCAGATCCGCGCGGGCGAAGTCCGCCTCCCGCAGGCTCGCACCGGACAAGTCCACATCCCGCAGCACGACACCCTGACACCGGGCACCGCTCAGGTTCGCCCTGCGCATCCGCACCCGGGTGAACTCGGCGGTGCCCAGGTCAGCGCCCAACATCTCGACATCCGACCAGTCCCCGCCATCCACCTCCAGACCCGACAGGTCACACCGGTCGAACACCGACGCCGTCAGCGTGCAGTCCGTCAGCGACGCATCCCACCAGTTGCAGCCAGCGAACCGGCAATCCGTGAACGTCGACCCGACGAGCCTCGCGCAGTTGAACCGAACCGCGGTGAACGTGCACGACTCGAACACACAGTCCTCAAGCGTCGCCTCGCACAGGTCAACCTCCCGAATCGCGGCCCCCTCAAACCGCAACCCCACAAACCGCGCTGAGCCATCGGAAGCCGTTTCCGGACCCGGCCAGTCAACGCTGGTGACAGCCCGCCGGGCCGCCGATGTACGCCTACCAGTCCTCATAGGTCCTCATCCTCAATACGAATTCCTGCCGCCCGCGCAAGCCCATACGACAGACTCATCAAGTCGGTATGGTGAACGATCGCGCCCTTCCAATTGGAAACGTCGCCCACTCCCGCCAAGTTGCAGCCGCGGAACCGCACCCCTTCCATTGAGGCATGGTGGAATACCGCACCGGTCAGGTCGCAATCCCGAAAGACTGCCCCACTCAGGTCAGCATTGGTAAAGTCGGCACCACTGAGATTGCACTCCACGAAGCTCACCGCATCAAACTTCGTCATACGCCACGCCGACAAGTCGGCACGACACTCCGCGATGGCGACATCCCGCATCAGGCCATCAGCCCAGGTCAAGCCCGTCATCCTGCACTGAGCAAGCCGGACCCGGGTCATGCTTCCGCCATCAGCGCGCAGGTTCGCCAAGCTGGAATCCGTGACCAGGCAGTCCGTCATCGTCACCTGGTCCAAACGGCAACTGGAAAGATCCGCTCCCCGGAACCGGCACTGGGCAAACGTCATCGAGTCCGCATCCTGCCCGGCCAGGCTCAGACTGTAGAACGCCCTACCCTCCAATTCCGACTCAGGTTCCAGTTCAGCGGCCTCAAAGAGCACCACTTCGGACGGCGGCAATGGACTCCGGGGCTCTCTCGCCTTCCGGGCAGCGGTGGAGCGGGGGGTGGATACACGTCGGGGTGACATACCCTCCAGCCTATACTCTGCCGCCCCGATCACCAGGGGTCGAAACGCCGCTTTCAAACGGTTCAAGAAACATTGACTGCCGCAGTCCTGCGGGCCTATAGGTAGCTATCGGTAGCGCAGCCACACTGCCGAATTGTCGCCAGCGAGGTACGTACGTAGCCGATGGCCCAGCGTCTGCGCCACTTCGGGTCTGCCAGGGAGTTTGTCCATCACGCTGGTCACGAGTTGGAGTTCGCGCACCTCTCGTAGGAGCGGCCAGGACGATGACGTCGCGAGGTCGAAGCCGTAGACCTCGGCGAACCTCTCGTACGGCTCGGTGGGGTCACCGAAGCGGGTGGCGCTGTGCACCAGGGGGACCAGGTCCCACTCGCGCGGCCCGATTGCCAGTGAGTCGAAGTCACACAACCGGCCCGCGAGGACGTTGCCCACGTGGGCGTCACCGTGAACGACGCCGATCGGCAGTTCCCAGGCGGCAGCCGCAACGCGGGGCTCCAGGTCCTCGCAGCGCGCGTGGAGTCGTGCCACGAGGTCGTCGAGAGATAGCTCGACTTCTTGGGACGCCCACTGTTGCGTGAACCGCAGTTCGTCGGCGGGGAGGCTGGCGAGCCCGGCCAGTCGGCGTCGGGCCGTGGCGACGGGCGACCAGCGCGGCAGGAACGACGGTGTCTCCGCGATGGCGTGCAGCCTCGCCAGCGGCTCGGCCAGCTCAACGGGATCAGGGCGGCGCGCCGGATGAGGTACGTGATGCCAAATCGTGGCCACCCACTCGTCCACCACCACTGGCTGCTCGACGCTGATGTCAAGTTCGACCGTTGGCACCTCGTGCTTCGTGAGTAGTGCCATTGCACGGACGACCCGCTGTGCCCGCTCTCGCGCCACCTCGCCATGCGAGAGCCGCAGCACCCTGTCACCGATCCGGTAGACCGCGTTGATCGTGTACCGCATGAGATGCGCCTCGCCTGAGGCGAGTCCGGCCTGCTGGCGGACGGCGTCGAGTCCCCGCTGGATCTCGTCGGCAGCCTCAGCGGTCAGGGTGGTCGACATACCCGCCAGGTTAGGTCACGCGGCCACCCGTGCCCGGATGGCCGTCACCACCTCCGCCAACTGCTTGTCTTGGCGCGGTTCGATGACGTCCGCGACGTCGCTGAGCCGGTCGAGCAGCCGGCGGGATCGCACATGCCGCGCGGCATCCAGGACTGCTTGGGCGTGGGGTGCGACCTTGTCCTGTTCTCCGAGAAGCGCGTATCCCAGCGCCATGGTCACGTGGTCGAACGCGCCACTGCGTGACGTCTCGGTTCGCCGTTCCAACGCCCGGCCGGCATGGGTCAGCGCAAGGACGGCGTGTTGCTCGCGGTACTGCGAGTAACGGGCTAGAGCGGAATGGACGACTCCTGACATTCCTTCCAGGTCGGCTGGCTCGCAGAAGAACCGTGTCCATTGGGGTGCTTCCGCGGTGTCGGCTCTGCCGATTTCGTCACGAGCGCGCGCCAGTGAGTCACGCATCGCAGGCGCGTTTCCCATTCTGGCGTGAGCCCAGGCGATGTTCGCGTGCAGGATCGCAACCGAAGTCAGGCAGTTCGAGTTCGTGGCAACGATCTGGCCGAGCTGGAACAGGTGCAACGCCTCTGCGGGGTTGCTCTGGTGGATGCTGACTCGGCCGAGGCGGTAATAGGCGTCCGCCATCAGCGTCGAATCACCCGCCTTTTGGGCGTAGACGAGACCTTGCGCGAGATGGCGACGCGCCTCCATGTGTTCACCCAGGTCGTGGGACATCCACCCGACAAGATTGTGCAAGTCCGCCAGCTCGGTATGTAGCTCGGCAGACAGTTGGGGAGTTTGGCAGCGGCTACGGGTGAGACAGCTCGCCCATGCCAGGTAGCCGCGTGCCGAGTCGCGACATGAGCCACCGCCGTATGCGGCATCCAACTCTCGATGTCGTTGAGTAATTTCTCGCACGGTGGCGATGGCCTCCCGATTCACGACCTCCGGCACTGAGAGGGGCCGATCACCGGGCCGAGGAAGCCACACTTCAACGTTCGGTGAACCGCCAACGGCGAAGCCGGCCAAGGCGGCAATGAACTGCTTCCGCTGCTCAGGTTCACTTAAGGGCAGCGGCTCGGGATGATGTTCTTGAGCCGGTTCTGTCCCGTATCCGAGGCCCATCAAGGCGCGCGGTATGCCCAGTCCCTCTGCGATTCGCACGAGGACGTCGTACGCCATGACCTGCCGGCCGCGGGTGATTTCGTAGACCTCGGATGCAGCGAACCCAGCAAGTTCGGCGATACGGCGTTGTGTCATGCCGTGACGCCGGTTCAGCAGCATAAAGATTTGACCTACGTCCCGACGTGCCAGGGCACTTCGCATCGCCGGCTCATCCCACCACGACTGATCAGGGTGCGTCATCTGCGAAAAGCGGTCCACGTTCACGACAGCCCCATCGACGGAGGGAAGTGAGAGCAGCATAACCGGCAGTCATCGCCCAGCCACCCCACTCGCCAACGCACCAGTCAAGGCGACTAGTCGCGCTAGTCGTCCGCCGCAGCCCAGGCTAATCCGGGCGGCCTGACCTGCCGCGCGGGTTCCATGCCCCCGGCACCAGTTGCCATGGTCAAACCGCTTCCACATTGGCCCCGACCCCCTCGATAGGCCGGGACTCGTCGGAGGCCACGAGCGAGCCGGGTGCAGTGCCCGCCGACCCATTCGGCACCGGCCACTGCGTCCCATCGGTCAGGTGCGCGGTCGGTGCCGGGGAGGGCCCGGCCGCGCATCTCAACCCACCCAGGAAGGTGAAGGCAGTGCGCGTCAAGTGGTTCGTCCCCAGCGGTGAGGAGTCGTTCGACCCTTTCGGCCTCGGCGGTGAAGGGGCGGCGCTGTACGGCGGCTGTGGCGAACCAACGCTCGACGGCCGCAGCGACGACACCGCCGTGGCAACTGATCTGGCCAGGCATTGCCAAACCCGTCGGGCGAGCCCAGAACGGCCGACGCTAAGCAGCGGCCCGGGGCAGCGCTCGGGACGGGGAAGGGCGCGGCCGTGATCCGGAGTCCTCAGCCCCTCCCCGAGGTCGCGGCTGGCACGCTGCTGCGGCTCGATGCGAACGATTGGTCCTACGGCCGTGACCTCACCCCCGGCACCGCAGTAGTTGTCACCGTCGTTGACGTTCGCGATCTCCCGAACCGCAGCGACGAGTGGATTTGGATCCTCGGCCACCGTCCGGAGTGCGACTACCCACACGTCGACCGGCACCCGCCGTGCATGGAGATACGGGTCAGCGTGGCCGCGCTGCACCGCCGGCTACCCACTTCATGACCAGCACCGACGACGGCGACCGCCCCGTCGACCGCTTCGAGGCGGCGCGCAACACGGCGCTCCAGCACCGCGACGGCGGCACCTGCTTCCACTGCCAGCACGACAGGTGTGGGCAACACGCCTGGGCGATCGAGGAGCTGGCCCGCCACCCCGGCGGCCGGAAGCTCCTTCGGCAGCTCGGGTTTCCCATCTCCTCTGACGAATCAACCGAGGAAGGTCAGCCGCGGTGAACACCCCACCCTCCGGCGCATCCAACGATCACGCACCCCACCTGTACGAGCATCGGGCATCAGTGGAGCCAGTCCGGCCGGTACGCGCAGTCGGCAGCGCCGCCGCCCACAGCACCACGCGTCTTGCCGACGAGTTCTTCTATCTGGCCCACGACGACCAGACCGGCCGTCCGCGCCTGTTCGAGTCGGCGACGGCGCACGGCTTGGCTGCCGCGTTGTTGGCCGAGCTGTACCGGGAGGGTCGGGTCACGTTCGAGGGCCGGCATGTGCGGGTGCTCAATGCCTCGCCGCCGAAGGATTGGCTGCAACATGTTGTCCTGGACCGCTTGGTGGCCGAGCCGCGTCACACGGCGACCCGGACGTGGCTTTCGTTCCTCGCCACCACCGCCTGCGAGCAGGTGATCACCCGCATGTGGCAGCTCGGGCTGCTGCGGCCGGAGCAGGTCGGTCGGCTGTGGCGGCACCGCACCGTCTACGTCCCCACCGACGTGAACAGGGCCGCCTGGTCGTGGGCACGGCTGTCCTTCCAGCTGCGCAACTACCACCCGCTGACCGCCTTCGACCAAACCCTTGCGGGCCTGGCGCTGCACACGCAGCTTGATCCGATCCTGCTCGACGGCACACCCCTCGCTGTCCGTGCGTTCCTGCGCCACCAGGTCGACCAGGTCCCTGCCCCGCTACGCGATCTCCTCGCTGACCTCGGTGCCGTCGTCGGCGGTGCCGTGCTGAGCCACCGCACCTCCTGAATGCGGCCACCCCTATCCCATCCCTCTTCGCTGAGAGAGAACCGATGTTGCACTCGAAACCCGACACCGTGTCCGCTGTCCTCGCGCGTGGGCGGCTCGGTATTCCGTCGGTGGTGTTCTTCGTCATCGCCGCCGCCGCACCGCTGACCGTCGTCGCCGGTGGCGCGACCACCGGGTACGCGGTCACCGGCGTCACCGGCATCCCCGTCGCCTACCTACTCGTGGCGGCCGTGCTGGCGCTGTTCGCGGTCGGCTACGTGGCCATGTCCCGCCGAATCGTCAACGCCGGAGCCTTCTACACCTACGTCACCCGAGGACTCGGCCGCCCCGCCGGCGTCGGCGCCGCCATGGTCGCCCTCCTCGCGTACAACGCGATGCAGATCGGGTTGTACGGCGGGGCCGGGGCGGTCACCGCGCAGTTCCTCAACGACCGGTACGGCTGGCAGCTCACCTGGTGGATCTGCGCCCTCGCCGTCTGGGCCATCGTCGCCGCGCTCGGGGTCGCGCGGATCGACCTCAACGGCAAGGTTCTCGCCGTCGTCCTGGTCGCCGAATGCGTTGTCGCGTTGACCTTCGACGCCATCATGGTGACCCACCCCGCCGACGGAACGGTCGCCTTCGACACCCTCGCCCCGTCGCACATGTTCGCCGCCGGGATCGGTGCCGCGTTGGTCACCGCGATCACCGGATTCGTGGGCTTCGAGGGCACGGTGGTGTTCTCGGAGGAGACGAAGGACCCGCGCCGCACGATCGCCCGCGCCACCTACATCGCCGTCGCGGTGACCGGCCTGCTGTACGGGCTGTCCGCGTGGGCGATGTCGGTGGCCACCGGCCCCGACCGCATCGTGGCGACGGCCCGCACCGACGGCACCGACCTGATCTTCAACCTGGTGTCGCCGTACCTGAACCAGAGTGTCATCACCGTCGCCCGGGTCCTGTTCATCACCTCCCTGCTCGCCGCCCTGCTGTCCTTCCACCACACCGTGGCGCGGTACCTGTTCGCCCTCGGCCGCGAACGGGTGCTCCCGGCGGCGTTCGGTCGCACCAGTCGGCGGACCGGCGGGCCGAAGGTCGGCTCCCTTGTCCAGAGTGGGCTCGCCTTCGCCGTGCTGGTCGGCTACGCCCTGGCGGGGGCGGACCCGATCGTGCACCTGTTCTTCTGGATCACCGTCACCGGCGGCCTCGGCGTCCTCATCCTCATGACCCTCACCTCCGCCGCCGTGATCGGCTTCTTCGCCCGCACCACCCATGCAGAAGGAGCGTGGCGGTCGGTGATCGCACCAGGCATCGCCGCGCTCGCGCTCGGCGGGATCCTCACCGTCACCCTGCGGGAGTTCGACACCCTCCTCGGCGTGGCAGCGGACTCGCCGCTGCGCTGGGCGTTCCCCGCCGCCTACGCCGCCGCCGCACTACTCGGCATCGCCTGGGCACTGACCCTGCGCGCGACCGCCCCCGACGTGTACGCGGCGATCGGTCTGGGCGCGGACAGCGACACCGGACCGCTGCGCGCCCCCGATGTCGTCCGCCAACCCGCCTGACCAAGGAGTTGCTGTGACCGTCCCCAACAAGAACCTGCTCGTCCGCCCCGCCACCGAAGCCGACGCCGGACCACTGATCGCCGTCCTCGCCGAGGCGTTCCACCAAGGACCCATCGCCGACTGGCTGATCCCCGATCCAACCGACCGCCGCACCGTCTACTACCGGTACTTCACCGACGCCTTCCACCACGGCCTGACGCACGGACAGGTCTACACCGCCGCCGACCAGACGGCCGTGGCCATCTGGTACCCCCGTCTCGCACGCACCTCGACCGACACGGGCGGACGGCTGGAAGCGCTGGAGCACATCGCCGGAGTCTATGCACCGAAGTTCGTGCTGCTGGAGGAGATGTTCGACGCCTTCCACCCCGACGACCCGCACCACTACCTCGCCTACCTCGCCGTCGACTCGGCACAGCAGAACCGCGGTATCGGCGCTGCGCTGCTCGCCGACTACCACGGTCGCCTCGACGATCTCGGCCTGCCGGCTTACCTGGAAGCCACCAACATGCGCAACCGGCGGCTCTACCTGCGCCTCGGCTACACCGCCGGCCCCACCATCGTGCTCCCCACCGGCGGGCCTGTCATCTGGCGAATGTGGCGCGGCACCCCCACCAGCAGCGGCCGGACCCCGTTCCCGCGCACCCTGCCACGTCGGCGGCCACTGTGACCGCCGCCCCCGTGATGACCACACCGATCCGATCCGCTGAGGCCGGCGACGTGGCCACGATCGCCGCGCTGCTCACCGACGCCGTCGCCACCGACCCGGTAGCGCAATGGCTCGTCGCCGACCCGGTCGAGCGGCAACACATCTTCCACGGCTTGCTCACGATGGAGGTCGACCATGCCGTGGAGTGGTGGCACGTCGACATCGCCCTCGACATGACGGCCGTCGCCGTATGGCACCACCGCCCAACGCCACAGGCGGCACTGCTGTCCGACTACCACCTGAGCACCTTCACCGGCCGACACCTACCCCGCTTCCAGCAGCTCCACGCCCTGGCCCGCCGGTACCGATCCGGTGCCCCGCACCACTGGCTCGCCTGGCGCCCCACTGCCCAGCTCTAGCGACCCCGGCCTCGTCGTTTGCCTTCACCACAGAGCCGTGTCCCCGGCCCGGCCCGCGACGGCGGGCGGTCTTGATCGGCGCGTGGAGGTCGACGTGGATAGGCCGGGGTGCCCGACCGGACACCACGACGAACGCTGTCAGGAGGAACCACGCATGACTGACCAGCCATCCACGCGCCGCACTGTCGAGGTTGACGCTGACGTGTACGACGTGTTGGAGCGCACGGCCGCCAACCGAGACACCGACGTCAACGGTGTGCTGCGCTACCTGATCGAGGTGCCGACGCCCCGGGCTGCTGCCGACGACGATGACTGAGTGCGCGCAAGACAGGTCGCCCGGCCCGCCATGGCGGGCCGGGCGACACCCGTCAACGCTCGTGCCGTCTAGCCGCTCGAAGCGACGGCAGCGGCGAGCAGGCGTTGGGCGGTGCGCTCAGTGATGTCGAGTTGCCCGGCGAGCGTCACACCGAGCCCGCGCCGATCCTGCCCGGCGGCGTCGGCCTCGGCCAGCAGCGTGATAGCGGTGTGGAGCCGAGGGTCGTCGGCGTACGGGTGCGGTTTGCGGGCACCGGTCGTGCCGGGGGTCCGGCCGGTGGACTGCCGCCCGGTGCGGGCGTCGGCGACGGCCCACACGGTGCGCCGGAACCACAGGCGGCGGATTCGGCCGTCTGGCAGATGCTCGACGCGGTCCGGATGGTGGAGCAGGGTGTCGGGCAGGTTGCGGTACGAGCCGTAGCCGAGGATCCTCGCCGCCGCGCCGGAGCCGAGGAGATCCTCCGGGTCGCCGCGGCGGTCGACCTTCGTCAGCTCGGCGCGTTTCGCCACCAGGTGGGCGGTGTGAAACGCCTCGATGTCGTCGAGCCAGAACCACTGCCCACCGTCATGCGGGAAGCCGCGCGGGAAGCCGAAGCGGGCGCGGTGGCGGTGCCAGTGGTTGACCGTGGAGTACGCCGCGCCGGTGTGCGCGGCGACTCCAATCCGGTCGAGTGCGGTCCGTCCGTCGATGACCTGTCGTGCCACGCCGTTCATCCTCCCTCCGGACAGCTGGTCACGTCCGCGTGGTCGAGGTGAGTGTGGCTCGGGCCGTAGGATCGCCCTACGCCCGGCTCGGGTAGAAGCGGCCCTGTGGTCCGCAGGTGGCCCGAGTAGGCGAGGTGGCCGGTCGGGGTCGCAATGCACCCCCGGGTGCGCCCGCCGGCCACCGACCCACCCGCTTACCTCGGCGGACGCAGCACCTTCCACGCCACTTGCGCCATTCGGTCGATGCGCAGCGCGGCCAGTTTCGCGCGGGTGGTGGGTTTCAGCGCGTCGTACACGGTCAGGATCGCGGCGGCGGTGGTCGCGTCCACCAGCGCCCCGTCGATCTTGCGGCACGCGCCGCGCTTTGCCTCCCGCAGCAACGTGATGACGCGGGGGTCACCCGCTGTCGCGTCGTCGGGGAGGGCGTCGATGTCGGCCAGTCCTTCGCAGTCGGGGCAGGTCACGAGGTGCGGGTCGTCGGTGACGCGGCTCAAGGGCACGCCGTCTGTGCCGCAGACTGGCCCCATCCGGCGGCGGGCCTTCGCGTGAGTCAAGGCGGGCCACCCGTGCCGCCCGGTGTCGGTGGTCATGGTGCCTTCTCCGGCTGGTGGGTCCAGATGCCGAGCGGGTGACCGGGGGCGATCCGACCTCGGCCGGGGGCGAGGGTGTCGAACACGTCGGCATACCGTTCGTGGAGTTGGCCCCGGGTGCGCATCAGGTGTTTGCCTCGGCTGAGCTTCGCGGGCAGGGACTCGACCACCCGGCCGATCAGCCCATACAGGTCCCGGGCCTCGACGAGGTCGGCGCACCCCTGGCATGCCGACCAGCATTCGCCCCACGCCTGGGTGAAGGCGTGCTCAGTGTCGGTACGTCGCACCCGCGCCGCGTGGTGCCGAGACTGGTAGTCGCCCACAGCGACCACCCGGGCGGTGACCCGGCGGGCGTCGGTGACCTGGTTCGCGCACCGGTAGACCCAGGCCGCGTCGGGTGCGGAGCAGAAGTCGCACTCGATGATCGGATCGGGAATCTCGGTGATGGGTACCGGCTCGGGCCGGTGGTCACTTTGCTGGCCGCGCTGCTCGGCCGCGTGCAGATACTCGACGACCACACCGAGGTTGTTGAAGCGGATGTTGAGCGCGCGACGGCAGCGGCGGCAGTAGAACGACTCCGGGACCGGCGCCCTGCTCGCATCACGGGCTGCCGCCTGGGGGAGGCGGGCGGATTCCTCGGGGTGTGGGGAGTGCGGTGGCATCACTTGTCGCCTCCGTCCTGGTGGCGGGGGTGCTGCGGCCACGTGGGATCGGCGGGGTCGAGGGTCAGCCCGAGACGCAGACTCGCGAGGTCGACCACCCGCCGCAGCAGGCTTGCCGTTCCGCTGCTGAGGTCGGCGTCGTAGTCGTGGGCGATGCGGCAGGCGAAGCGCAGCGCCACGCACGCGGCGGTGAGCGCGGCCTCCATCGCGGCGCGGTCGTCGGCCCGGGTGGCTCGTTTGACGGTCGCGGCCGGGTAGGTGCGCTCGTCGCCGTTGGGGAAGCGGAGGGTGTAGCGGCGGGCGTGGGTGGTGTGTGGGGTGGAATAGCGGACGTGGGTGACGGTGCCGAGGCGGTATTCGACTGGGTCGGTCGGCTTGATCACCCGGGCGGTGTCGCCGTACTCCAGGGACCGGTACATCAGGACTCCGTTCAGGGGTGAGGTCTAGCTGGTGGGGTGGTCGGTTTCGCCGCCGCCGTTGATCTCGAAGGCGATGAGGCGGTCGTCGGTGTCGGTGGTGTCGGCGTGGAGGTAGAGGTCATCGGCGCGGCGTTTCACGCCGATGGAGACGCCGTGCACGTCGAGCACCACGTAGCCGGTGCGGTCTCCGGGTTCGCCGGGGTAGACGCGCAGGTTGAGCCGGCCGATCACATCGGCGCACACCGGGTCGACCGGACCGAGCAGGGCGAGCGCGCCCGCGAGGTGCGGGCCGTTGAGGGTGCGTTGTCCGTCGCCGAGGCCGTCGGTGTTCTCCGGCGGATCAATCGGGGGCGTCATGCCGGCCTCCCTTCGTCGGTCGCGGGCTCGTCGGTTGCGGGCTCGTCGCTGGGCGGGGTGGGTGGGAAGGCGGGGAGGATGCTGGCGAGGGTGCTGCCATCCGGGTCGTCGGTGATGGCGGCGCAGGCGATGAGCGCGACTGCGGCAGCGGCGGCTTGCGCCGGGGTGTACCGCACGCGCACGGTGCGGGTGCCGTCGGGGGTGGTGGCGCGGACCTCGACGCGGCCTCGCTGGCAGGTGGCGACGGGCAGTCGCTCGTCTGGCACCGCGTTGACGGTGCCGTGCAGCGCCTCGAGGAGTGCGGCGCGTAGGTGCTCGCGGCGGCGGGCGGCAGTGGCCTCCCACCTCGATGCCGCTTTCTCGTGGGCGGCGCGGTCGTCGCCGGTGGCGACCGCCGCGCGGGCGTGGAAGCGTTCGGCGTTGCCGGTGGCGTGAGCGAACTCGGCAGCGAGGTCAAACAGTCGGTCTGGATTCATGCGGGTACTCCGTAAGCGAGTCGAGGGAGTGTCGCCTGGGGTGCCGAGCGGCCGGGGTCGGACCGGGGCCGCGCGGCACCTGTCGCGGCGGTCAGGGGTGGGCGGCCGGTGGTCCGTCGGCCCGGTCGGGGGTGGCTGGTGGCCCGGCGGTCTCGTTCGTGGGGAACGGTGGGGCGGCCTTCACGTGGGGCAGGCCGGGGTCGAGTTTCTGGCCGATGCGGTCGAGGCTGATCGCCCCGTACGCGGTCAGGTGCGCGCCCACGGCGAGGGCCTGCGCGCCGGTGAGTAGCACGACGAGGCGACGGGCTTGGCTGTCGTGGACGTGCAGCTCGACGTGGCCGTTGGTCAGTGGCCGGACGGGCAGGAACCGCTCGACCTGTGCTCCTTCGGGGGCCGTCGCCCAGATCGCCGAGCAGAGTTGGTCCCACTGCTCGCTGCTGAGGGCGTCCCACTGCTCGGCGCGAGTGCTAAGGGTGGCGTGTTCAGCCTGGGTGGCGGAGTGTTCGGCCATCGCGTGGGCGACCTCGGCTGCCGCGAAGTGGGCACAGACTCGGTTGGCCAGCGCGATCATCGAGGTGGCCGTCGGCGCCGGTGCGTGCAGAGGCGTAGCGACGGGCGGGGCCGTAGCGGCTGGATCCGCTTTTGGCGGGGCGGCAGCGGCGGGCGAGGTGGGGACGGATGCGGTACCGGTGGCGGGGTGTCCGCCGGTACCGGGGTCGGGCGCGGTGGCCCGGCCCCAATGCCGGCCCACCTCAGACCGCCAGCAACTCGAACGCGCGGGCCTTGAGGTCCACACCGGCACCGGTCAACGCCCGCGCCGCCCGAACACGCTCGGTCTTGGCGGGGGCGAAGTGGTCGACGTACTCGGTGATGGCCTGGTAGCCGGCCCACCGGGTGCCCTTGATCGCCTTCTGCGTGTCCGCGTCACGGATCAGGTACCGCAACGTGTTCGTGCGCTGCTTCGCGTTGTTGCGCGCCACGTCGGAGGCGTCGTCGGCGAGGGGCCAGACCTGGGCGACGATCTTCTCGAACTCGCCCATGGTCAACGCTTCGTTGATCATCTTTTCGGCTTCGGTCTCGAAGTCGGCGAACGCGCGCCACATCAGGCCGAGGGCCTGCCTCGCCTCGGCGATCTTGCTGGTCACGTTCGAGGTGTGCCGGAACGTGTACGAGCTGCGCGACCGCTGGTAGGCGAGGGCTTGGGTGTTCGCGCACACGATCCGCACCGGCGTGGCGTCAAGGCGCAACGCGGCGGTGCCGTCGTGGGAGGTGGTGGCCGCCAGGTAAAGGTCCATGTCGTCCACCCCGGCGATCCGCATGGCCTGCGGCAGCTTCATGGTGACGAACACCGAGCGGCCCTTGCGCATGGAGCCGGCGGTCTCGAAGTGCGCGCCGGAGGCGTCGACCAGGAGGTTGAGGGTCTCGGCGACCTGCTCGTTCTGGACCACGCTGTAGTCCTCACCGACCACGCCGAGGTACTCGGTCTCACCCGTGGCCGGGTTGGTGCGCACGGTCATGTACTTGTCGGGGCAGTCGACCTTCGTCACACCCTTGTCGGTGACCTCGATGCCCTGAAGGGCGATCTTGCGGACCTCCCACCCGCCGAGCCACGCCTTGCTCATGACCTCCTGCGCGGTCATGCACGCGTCGGTGACGGTGCCGAGCTGATGCCAGGCGGTCAGCCGTGCGGAGGCGAAGGCCGTCTGGCCGTTCGCGAGGGTTTCGAGTTCGTGTGCCACGGTGGCACCCCTTCCCAGTTGTGGTGTTCGGGTGGGCGGCGCGGCCGGGGGGTCGCAATCCCCCGGACCGTGCCGCCAGCAACAATGTTTCCTACCTCTATGGGTCGATCAAGGCCATCGGGTGGAGTCGATGGAGGTTTCTGCGGCGAATCTGACGCCTGCCGCGCGGGTGTGGCCTACCGGGTGTTGGTGGCCGGGCGTAGCCGCCCGTCCGGCCCGTACAGATAGGTGTGAACGGTTTGAACGGGGCCGGCAGGTACACGGTGAACCCGTGTTCGGGGATGAACCGGCTTCGGTATTCGCGGGTGATGCCCAACAGATACCGGTCGCGTCTGTCCCCGTGCGGCCCCGGCGGGATGATGCCGCCCCGGGCCGGTCGGCACGGGCGCGGCGGTGCCGACCAACGCGAGGTGCGGGCACAGCGACAGGGCGGCGGTCATGCACACTCTTATCTCGACAACCAGCCGGATCCTGACGGCTGAGCCGGCTCTTTCGATTTCGAGCGGTTGGTTCCCGATGGTTTAAGGAGGCAGCACAGGCGCCGCAGCAACACTGATTTGGGCGGTCGCCTACGCTATCAGCGTGGATCGTGACTGGATGCGAAAGCAGTTGGAAGCCTTCGATGACCTCGCCAGCCGGTACGAGAGAAGTACGCGTCCCAGCGACTACATCGGCGATCCAAGTCTTTATGATCAACTCCACAGAGCCGAACCCACCGTCAAGCAGATCCTGTGCCGACTCGATCCGAAACTCACTGAAGATCTCAATATCGACCAGTTGGCCGGCACGGCTATGGCACGCAACGAGATCCAACGTGGATTAGGGATCCTTGCGGATATGGACGAGTGGGCCTCCCGGCTCGCTCCTGATGCGCCGGCACTACCCGCTGACCGACTCCATCCATGGGTTTGGGATGCTGCGCGCACTTTCTGGGAGTCGCAGCACTACCGTGCCTCCGTTCACGCAGCCGCCAGTGCCATCAACGCACATCTACAGCAGAAGGTCGGCCGCCGAGACGTCGCCGATGACAAGTTGGTGCAAGAGGTGTTCAGCGACAGACCGCCGGAGGCAGGCAAGGCGCGATTGCGCATCCCGGGCGACCCCAACACTCCTACGGTCCAGAGTCGCCAACGCGGGGCGCTCCAACTCGGTCTCGGTTGTTTCTTCGCGATCCGCAACCCTGCCGCTCACGAGACCGTCGAGTGGACCGAGCAGGAGGCGCTAGAACAACTGGCTGCGCTCAGCGTCTTCGCCCGCCTCGTCGACGGCAGCCGGGTCGAGAAATAAGCCAACGGCGCGGCAGCGACGCTGCACGGCGAAGACCTCGTACTCTATTGGCAAAAGTATTGTCATGGTGAGTCGAGCATTCGCACGCCAAAAATGGCCTCTCTGTCGGCCCAGATTGTTGAGATGAACTCGGGGTGTCCCGGCGGGTCCGAGTAAGGCATCAACTCAGCCGCCCTCGGGCCGCCGAGGAACGCCACCCAATACCCCATCGGCTCACCGCAGCAACGAGCACCGCCGTTCGACGGCTAGACGGGTCGAGACGGTGGTGTTGATCGTGGTGAAGTCCACGTGCGACCCGCCGCCCGTCGGGCCCGGGTGGATGTTGACCGGTGGGATGGGTAGGCCGCGCCGCGCGTCGTGGGGACACGCGGCCAGCGACGGCGGGATGTCGGGCCGGTCAGCGGGCGGGCCGATGGGCCCGGTCACGACGCACCGGCCGCACGATCGGTCCGGGCGTCGGTCACGGTGACGTGCGGTAATTCCGACCGTGGTACCGCGTGTGCCTGTTCCCATTGCGCCTCGGTCAGGCACAGGGTCTCCGGTTCGAGGTTCGCACCGGTCAGCGTCACGGCCATGACGCCCGCCTCGTCGGTCGAGTGGAACACGGCCACCATGTCGCCCTCGGCAACCATGTACACGCGCGCCTCGTCGGCGAGCCGCGACATCAAGGCGGTACGGAGGTGCTCGGCCAGCCACCGGCCGACCACCTCCGCCGGGTCACCGGTCAGCGTGCCGGTGTCGTACGCCTCGTCATCGAGCCAGGCGAGGTGATCGGTGACCGTCCAATCGGGGTGGATGAGCCATGACTGCCGGACGGCCTGCCAGATGGTCAACCGTGCCGGTGCTGGTGTGACGTTCGGGTCGGCCGGTTGTGAGCCGTTGGGGCCGGGCATAGCGGGGTGCCGTCATGGTGGGACGTGGCCGGACGCGCGGCGAACCCGTCGAGGGGCCAGCGACGCGGCGGCGCGGGCCGGGCGGGTTCGCCGCATTCGGGGCAGCGCAGCGACCCCGGCGCGACCGTCCGGCCGTGGACGTGGTGGGCATGGCCGTATGGGGTGGTCATGGTCCGTTCCTTCCATAGCGCTGATGGATGGGCGTGCGGGTGCCGGGGCCGGGCGTGGTGCCCGGCCCCGGCAGGGCGGTAGGTCAGGCCGCGACCGGCGCGGCGGTGGCCTCGTCGGTGCCGGCCTCGTCACCGGCGGGCGGGGTGGTGTCGGTCTGCGGTGGGGCCATGAACGCGCGGACCTCGGCGTTCGGGGCGGGCGGGTTGTCGGCGAGGGCGTAGGTTTCCGGGGCCTCACGGGTCAGGGTCAGCACTCCGAGCCCGGTCAGCTTGTCCATGCCGTTACGGACCGCACCGGGGCTGCGTCCGCCGATCTCACGGGCGACGGTGCCGGGGGTGACGTCGTGGCCGGGGCCGAGGTCACGCATCAACGCCTCGACCCGGTTACGCAACTCGTTCTTGCCCAACTTCGCCGACCCGTCGCCGTTGATCTCACCGGTGGTGCGGCCGGTGCCGGTGGTGCGGCGGGCCGAAGGGCGACGGATCTTGCGGGTGTGACCGCACGTCGGGCACGTGGAGTGCGTCGGGGCGTTCGCCGGGTCCACCGTGGCGAGGTCACCCTCGCCGATCACCCACAACTCGTCGCCGTCCTCGGTAACCGGCAGCCGACGAGCCGCACCGGCAACCTCCATCGCGGCGAGGATCGTGTCACCCACAGCGACCGACAGGCCGCTCTCGTCGATCGCCGCGTCGGCGGTGATCCCGTCCGGATGCCCACCCAACACCCCCGCCATGATCAAAACTTTGAGGTCGGGCTGACGCGGGCCGACCGGTGCCCCGGACACGGGTGCGCCGGACACCGGGGCCTCGGGCAGGGTCGCCTCGTCGGCCGTGTCCGGCGTCGCGTCCGTGCTGGCCTCGCCGTCGGCCGCGTCCGGGTCGGTCGGAGGGTGTCCTCGGCCGTCGGCTCGTCGGCGGTGGCCGGGCCGTCGTGGTCGGCGGTGGGCTCGTCGGCCGCGTCCGGCGTCGCGTCCGTGGTGGCCCCGTCGTCGGCGGTGCCCGTCGCCGGGCCGGTGGCCGGGGTGTCGCCGGTGGGCGTCGGCTCGTCGTCGGCGCTCGGGCCGGTGGTGGCCTCCCAGGTGTCGGCGCTCTTGCGGTTGCCCTTGGCCAGGTCGGAGGTGCGGGTGGCGGTCCCGGCGGCTTCCATGGCGGTGAGCGCCTCGGTCACGACCGGAAGCGGCAGGTTCGCCGTTCCGGCCAACTTGCGGGCGGTGACGCCGGGGTACTCGCGCAGCGCCTCGGCGACGGCGGACCGGGCCTCGTCGCTGCCGGGGGTCAAAACGATGTTCGCGGTCATGGCAATACACCTCCACAAAAATGGGGTCGACAAATAGCGGCTCCGCGTACGCGTGATGCGTATTGTTTGCGGTTCCGCCGGGGCGGTTTTTGTTGCCCACGTCCATGGACGCTCGACGCCCAATGGTTGTCAACCCCGCCACCCAAGACTCTTTACCAGGCCGACACCACGCCGCTTCATTCCTCCTTTTCTGAAACCCCTATCGCCGCATGGCACGCCATTAAACGGCCCGTATTCGCCGCTGCGCCACGTTCGCCGCACCTCCCTACCTGACATAGGGTGGGCACGGCACCGGCCGCACACGCCGCCTTACGGGGTACCGGTTTTCGGGGGGTGTCCACGATGACGTCCGTTCGGTGGGCCAGACGGGCGGCGGTCGCCGCACCCCCACGGGACCGTATTCATATGGTGCGGGAAATCACTTCACGGCTTTACAGCGCTACGCCTTTTTGGCGCATGAACGGCACCGGGTCAACGGCGTTGTTGCCGCCTTCGTGGATCTCGTAGTGCAAATGGGGGCCGGAGGAGTTTCCGGAGCTTCCGACGTGGCCTATCGGTTGTCCGGCGATCACGGTTTGCCCGACCGTCACCGTCGGTTGCCTGACCATGTGGCAGTAGCGCGAGACGATGTCGCCGGAGTGCCGGAGGTCGGCGTACCAGCCGCACCCGCCGAGGCCGGGGTATCCGTCGCTGTCACACGGCATCGGCCCGCCGGTCGGTTCCCACGACTCACCGCCGACGTTGCACCGCACGCGCACCACCACGCCGCCGGACGCGGCCCGGATGACGGTGCCTTTCGGGGCCATGATGTCGACTCCGTGGTGGCCGGGCCGGTCGGCGGTGCGGAAGCCGGAACCGGCCGTGCCCACCACGGGCCGGGTCCACCCGGAGGCACTGATCGGCGTACGGTCGCAGACCGGCAGCGTCCCGCCGGTGTACGCCGCGACGATCTCGGTTGCCCGCGTCTCGTGTCGGGCGTAGGCGTCCGGGTACGCCGACCGTTGCACCTCCTTGCGACGGGCGCTGTTGGAACAGCCCCAACGAGTCGTGATCGTTGTTCGGGCCGAGGTGCCCGTGGTTGATCAACGAGGATTCCTGAAAGGCGGTGGCTATCGCGATCATCCACCCGCGCACCGGTACCCGCATCCGCTCCCCCACGGTCACGATCACCAAAGCGTTACGGGCCTGCTCAGCCGACAACCCCGCCGGGACCGCCCCCGCTACGGCGACCGCCCCGACGCAGCTACCCCCGCCCCCACCACCTTCGGATACGGACGAGACGACACCGGCGGTAGCGGAGGTGAGCAGCAGCACTCCAGCTACCCCCGTCGCGACCCACAGGGCTACCCGTCCCACGACGCATCACCTCCGCCCGATGCGGGCAGCTCGGCCAAACTCACCCGGTCGGGATGCCCCACCATGCGCCACACCGGCCCAGCCGGGCCGCCGGACGCCGCAGCGTGGTCGGCGGCGGCGGTGGCCACAATCAGCCCGTCCAGCGCTCCGGCCCGCCGAAGGTGGGAGTGCAGGTTGGCCTCACGGGCGGCGGTGGGCAGCCAGAACAGCACCGGATACGCGCGGCCGGGCGGTAGTGCGGCGTAGCCGGTCAGCTTGCCCACCACCCCGGGCAAGGGTTTCGGTACCGAGGTCGACCTCGGCCCAGAACGGCAGCGTTCGGCCGTTGTCGGCCCACACGCCGTGCCCGTCCGGGCGGACCAGGTTGCCGCACGCCTCCCGGCACCGTGCCTCATTCCACCATCGCACCAACCGTGCGCCGGGGTGGGTTCGGGCGTGAGCCGTGAGCGCGACGAAGAACCTGTTCACCGTCACCAGGTGCGCCAACGTCGGAGACATCGCGAGCAGGGCCGTGGCGTCGCGCACAACGGCCGGACGCGGCAACGCCTCACCGCGCCCGGCAGCGAGCAGGGCCGCACGACCGGGCCGAGGGGTCCACCGCCAGGCTTGCGAGCCGGGACGCTGGTAGTGCCGGAACCGGTCGAGGATGTCTCGATCATGGAGGGTGTTGAGCCGGTTGCGGGCACGACCGACGGAGCCGAACGCGAGGTCGACGAGCTGATCGGTGGTGAACGTTCGGTGCTGGTCGAGCAGGTCCAGCAGGAGCCGGTCTCGGGGAGTGAGCCGACCGAGTTCGGCGGCCACCACGGACGCCGTCAGGCGGAGACTGCCGGTGGCAGATGTGCGGGTAGGAGGGATATCTCTTATCAGTCGGTTCCGTTTCACCGGTCCTCCTCACCCCCGTTGGCGTGCGCGTAGGGCGTGTTCAAGGGGGCGTGTTCACCCGGCTGTTCGTGGTCGTTGCGTTCCTCGTTGGATCGCTCGTTAGAACTCTCGTTAGACCGCTCGCCCTGAACAGCGAAGGTGTTACGACCCACCAGATCCGTTCCCGCAGCGTCGACCGAGGCTGAGGGTTTTGCGGTGGTCATCGAGGAATGTCACGTGCGCGCGGGCGGCCTCTTCCAACGCCGGGTGCGGCAGTCCCGGGGCGGCGGTGAGGAACCGGTCGGCGAGGTAGGTCAGGTCGATCCGCTGCGCCCGTACCACGATCTGCGCCGGGCCGTCGAGGCTGTGTAGCCACCGCGCGAACCCGGCCACCAAACCGTTCTGCTCGCCGGGCGTGCGCAGCCCGAACGCCACCGTCGAGGCGGCGACCAGCCCGGTGGTGCCGTCCGACCCGAGGTCGATCAGCCCATCGACGGTGATACCTTGCGCGGG
Source organism: Micromonospora tarapacensis (assembly GCF_019697375.1). Taxonomy (NCBI): domain Bacteria; kingdom Bacillati; phylum Actinomycetota; class Actinomycetes; order Micromonosporales; family Micromonosporaceae; genus Micromonospora; species Micromonospora tarapacensis. The sequence goes on from NZ_JAHCDI010000003.1 coordinate 1,077,147, forward strand.
CAGCCGCAGCGGGGCGGGCAGCGGCAGCCGGTCACCCGACCCGGCGGTGGTCTGCACCCACGCCGGAGCCGAGATCACCGGTCCGTCGCCCGGCACGAGCCGACGCGGACTGCGACGGTGCCGCAGCGCCGCGAGGCCCCAGATGTCGAGGCCGATGCCGTCACGGCGGCCGACCGCGAGCAGAAACGCCACAGCGGCGGCCGGCATCGCACCCGCGAGAAACACCAACGGATGCACGAGCGTCGCAACCGCCGTCCACGCCGCATAAAACAGCAGGCCCGTGACAGCCAGGATCACCAACTGCCGTCCCGACATGCCGAACGCGATCCGATCAGCGCGCTCGATGTCTGCGGGCACCCGAGCCCGCATCGGAGCCTCCTCGGTGTGGCGGTTCACGGCTGATCACCCCTGGGCGCGCAGGCCGAACCGGCGGCGGGGAAGGAGGCCGTCCGGGGCGGACGGCGGACGGGTCCGATGCGCTGGTGGGTGCGGACGGCCTTGCGGGACGAGGCGTGGACGGGCGGAGCGGGGACGGTGCCGCCGACCGGCGACCGTCCGGGGACGGCGGTACGGACGGGGACTGCGGACGTGGACGGGGGCATGCCGGTCGCCGTGGCTCGCCGGGCGGCGGCGTTCCCCGCTGGTGGGGTTCGCGCGGGTGTGCCGCTGGCGGGTCGTGCGGTCGGGCTGGCACGTCGCGCGGCCGTGGGGCGGGTAGCGGGCGTGGAGCGTCCCGGTGTGCCTCCCGGCGGCACCGCCCCGGACCCGTCCCGCGCGGTCCGAGTACGGGTTCCGGAGGTGGCCTGGGCTGCGGAGAACACCGGTGTGACTGGGGCGGGTGGCCGGCGCGCTCTGCGGCGCTGATGCGGCCGAGAACGCCACCGCCGGTGCCGCACCGCTGCGCGCGGGTCTCGGTGTCGTCGTCACGGTGTCGCTGAAGGCGACCCGGGCCGGCGGCGCGGCCGGGGACGGCGGACTCGGCTGAGGCGGGGCCGGGTGGGAGAACTGCACCGTCGGGACACCTGCTGACGGCGGTGCCGCTGGTGTGGACGGGGCCGTCGGGTGGCTGAAGGTTGGGGCGGCGTTCGTCCCGGACGGCACCGGCAGCGGCGTGTGGACGGCCGGTGCGTGGCTGAACGCGGCCGGTCCCGGCGGGGACGGCGGGACGGGAACCGGCCCCGGACGAGGCGGACGAGGCGGACGGGGCGGACGGGGGCCACCGGGCAGCGGACGGGGACCGGGCGGACGGGGTGTCGTCCGTCCGGCGGTCCGCGCCGCGTTCGCGCCGCCGAGGATGCCGGCCGCCGCGCCGATCGTTTTGATCATGATGAAGGCGTGGAGGAGTTGCCCGAGCAGTCCTCGGCTGTTGCGCTGGCCGAGTGGGCCGAGGACGAACTGTCGCATCCAGCCCGGCAGTTTGATCAGCAGCCACAGCATTGTCAGGCAGACCACGATGCCGAGGAGGCCGTGCCCGGTGGCGGGTATGCCCATGACGGTCGGTCCGGCGGGGGTGAGGAACACCTTGACGGCGGCCATGACGACGATGGCTTGGGCGAGTTGCAGGCCGAGGCAGGCCAGCGTGCAGCGCCACCACAGGTGGGCCACGCCCTCGGTGAGCGGGCTGGCGTGGCAGATCAGCGCCGCCGGGGCGACACCGAGCAGGATGACCAGCGCCGCCAGGCGCAGGACGAACGTGAACTCCACGACGAGGCACATCACGATCACCGCGATGGCCAGCAACGCCATCAAAAACCCGCCGCCTCGTAGGGCGTCGTCCACGGTCTGGCGGATCGCGGTCGCGGCGGTCGGGCCGTCGATCGTGTTGCCGGCGATAGCGACGGTGAGCGCGTTGGTCAGCTCGATGGCCTTCTGACCGATGATCAGGCTGCAGTTGGCCAGGACCACGCCGACGGCGATGCGGGTAGCACCTGCTTGAGGCCGTAGGAGGTTTGCAGGGTCTCCCGGGCGGTGACCAGGAACCCTCCGGCGACGATGAACAGCACGATGATGCCGTTGGCGACGATCAGGCTGGTCGTCCAGATCGCCTTCACGTGCTCGTTGACGGTGAGGTCCGGGGTCGACAGCCACGATTCGCCGAGGGCTTCCATCACCGGCTGCAGGGCCTGCTCGGCGGCCCAGGCGACCAGGTCCACGACGGCCTTGCGGATCTGACCGCCGATGTCGTACCAGGCTGGATCGTCATCGACTCCCTGCGACGGCGGTCCGGGAGTTGGGGCGGGGCCGGGCGCGGGTGCCGGCGTGGGCGGCTCGGACGGTGACGGCTCGGCCCCCGGTGGGCGCACGCCCGGGTCGGGCACACCCGGCGTCGGTGTGCTGGGCGGACAAGGTGCCGGGCTCGGCTGTGCGTGGGCCGGCCCCGCGAAGGCGAGGGCCAGGCCGGCTAGAAGCATGACGCCGAGCCACAGCAGCGCCATCCGCCGGAGAACCGGGTGGGGTCGGATCGACAGAGCGCCCATCACGCCACCCACGCGCCGACGATGGTCACGAACAGCGGCGCGAGCAGCGCTAGGGCGTAGCCGATCGCGGCGGACCGCAACGCGAGCTTGGCCTTCTCGACCTCGCCGGGATCGCCGTTCGTGGCCAGATAGCGCAGGCCACCGACGGTCAGGAACAGCGTGGCGACCGCGACGAGGATGCCGACGTGCCAGGCACGGATGTTGTTGGCGACCTGCTGGATGGACTCGGCGGCCAGCACCACCGAGGCGGGCTCGGCCGCGTGCGCCACGGTCGGCACGGCGACGAGGGTCACCGCCACCGCGGCGGCACCGAGCACCACCAGCCCGAGACGGACCGTACGAGAGACGTGTCGACGCAGGCGAGGAACAGTCAGCCGTCCCCGCCTGCCCGCCCCGAGGCAGCAGGGCTCCGCCGCCTCGGGACGCGGGACAGGACGATGGTTCATGGGATCGGACACCTCCAAAGACGCACGCCGAGGCAGCCCCAGGCGGGGCACGGGGTGTGCGAGTGGGCGGAAAAAGAAGTGCGGGACCGGGCGATGCGCGGTGACCTGTGGTGCCGACCGGCGTGGCCGTCCTCCTCACCAGATGGCGGATGGGCCGGGGACCGTGCGGGATGTCAGCGCCGTCAACGGGTCCGGTCGAGAACAAGGTCACCTGCGGAAAAGTCCCGCACTAGGGGATTACAAATCCGGACCTTGGATTGGAAGCCCCGCTGCGCGCCGACCTCGGCACCCTGCCCTACGCCGAGGGCTTGAACAAGATCATCGACGGGTTGAACACGTAGGTCAGGGCCGTCGAGACGCTCTCCGTTGGTGCCACCTTGGCCGGCAGGGGACCGCGACGGAGCAGTGACCGGTTGAACAAGATCGCTAGCCGGGTTGAACAAGATCCTCGCTTGCTTGAACACGACGGGCTCACCGCCTCCGGGCTAGAACACAATCGCCCCGAGCGCGTTCCGTAGCCTCTTCTGGCCCTCCAGCTCCATCGGTGCAGGTGGATCTGTTTGCGGGCATGTTCAAGCCGGCTGCCTCGAAGCGGCTACGGCCGGCGCGGAGGGCGTTGAACAGCCTGACCACGGGTTGAACACCCCGACTCGGGGTGTCGGCCGGCTGCCGCCGAGGCCCATCGACGGGCATTGGCGACAGCCGGGTTGAACACGTGACGAGCCTGCTTGAACAAGATCAGCAGTGTTCATGATCTGTTCAAAGTCCCTGGTGGCGTGGTGGCACAGCGCCGACCGGCACTCCCGCCGGACGGCACACGGTCATCACGAGGGAGCACCACCATGGACCGTCGTACCCCCACCGCCGAGCCGGCCGTCGTACGGCGGGGCGAGACGTTGCTCACCGACATCGATTACCGGTTCCGGCTGATGGGGCGGGGACCGAGCCCGTTGTCGGTGGACGGCCGCAGCCTCGGTCACGGCCTGCCCCGCCGGGGCATCGCCCTGCCCGAGCTGTCGGCGATCCTGATGCACCCGTCCTGCGGCTACGCCGCCCGGGACGCGGCGTGGCGGCTGCTCGTGCAGCGCGCCCGGACCGGCGACCCGGCGTGGCGTGCCGGCGCGGTTGGTGTCGCGTTGCCGGGCCTGCGGTTCAAGGCGTACCTGCTGGCCAAGCTGTTCACCGGCGACGTGCAGGCCGCCATCGTCGAGCACTTCCTCCGCGCTCTCGGGACGGTCGATGTGGCCAAGCCGAGTGTGGTCGGCAACCTGCTGTCCGCCGCATTCTCCAAGGCCCGTACGGAGCTGCGGGATCTGGAACCGGCCTCTTCCGGCGTGCCGAACCACGCCCCGGGGGCGGTGGTGCCTCCGGCCCCGTACGGCCACCCGGATCTCGTCCTGGCCCGCGCGGTCACCGCCGGGGCCATCACCGTCCAGGAGGCGGAGCTGATCGGCGCGACGTACCTGGAGGAGGTCAGCCTCACCGCCTACGCCGAACGCACCGGCCAGCCCCGCTGGAACCTCTACAAGCGTCGTACCGCCGCGGTCGCCAGGCTGCGGGCCGCGATCGAGTCCGGTGAGCTGTCTGACGCGTACGCCGATGTGGTCACCGAGGCCACGGCGACGGTGGTCCTCGACGCCCCGCCCGCCCGGAAGCGTCCATGAGCAGCCTGCCTGAGCTGTGGTTTTCCAATTCGAGGATCGGATTTGTAATCCCCTAGTGTCAGCGCTCGTCGGCGGACGTGGCCCACACGCCCATGCCGAAGCCCCACTCCACCGCCCCCGGTGACCGGCCTCAGCCGGCACCGGTCGGCCTGCTCCTCGCCCGCAGCCGCGTGCCGCGCACGCCCCGCCGGGTTGTGCCGGACTGGCACGGGCTGTCCCCGAGCCACCTCGCCTACCTCATCCGCCGCTATACCCACGGCGGTGACGTGGTGCTCGACCTCGACGCGCACCCCGCCGCCATCGCCGCGACCGCCTACCTGGACCGGGTGCCGGCCCGGCTGTTCACCGGTCGCCACGGCCTGCACGTGCGGCTCCTGCCGCCCGCTCCCGAACGCCGGACGCGCCACGCTGTTCGCCATCCCGGTCCACGGGTCGACCTGATGCTGGCGACCCTGCCGAAGGGCGCACAGAGCCTCGCCCGAGACGGCATCGCCGCAGCAATGAACACCTGGCGGCCTCTGCTACGCCCCGGCGGCTCCCTGCTTGTCCGACTCGCCAGCCGGCAGTCTCAGTCGGGCGAGGTCAGCCGGCGTGCCACGGTCATCGCCGCCGCCCGCGCCGCCGGATTCTTCTACCACCAGCACATCCCCGCCGTCCTCGTCCCGCTGCCCGAACACGAGCCACGCACCGCCCCGGAACGCCCCGACGAAGCCGATGACGGCCGCCGCCTGCTCGCCGGCCGTCACCTTCCGACGTTCCAGGACCTGCTCGCGTTCGGGACCACCGCCACCGGTGAGGAGAACACCCGTGCCTGAGCCCCGTCCGCCGTTCCAGCCCGCCGAACCCCACGACTCCGAATCGCCGCACCCCGGCGCGTCCGACCTGGCCGCCGTGCTCACCGAGGGCTACCTCGGTGCGGTCTGGCTCACCGGCCAACACCCATCCCGCGACCTGCGACGCGGCCGATACACCCCGGAGTCGCTGACGCATCCCGGCAAGATGCTGCCGACAATCCCCCGGTACGCCATCGGCACCTACACCAACCCCGTTGACGTCGTCCTGGCCGAGGGACCGGGGGCATTGGCATGACGGAGACCACCAGGCTTGACGATTACGACGAGGCAGAGCGTCCATCTATGCCGCACACGTCGATCACACCGTTCGGGACCGATAGTCGGGGGATCACCGCTGCGGACCTGCGGCTGCTTCCCGTCGCGTTTCCGTTCGACCCGGTGGTGCCGCAGGCGTTCGGAATCAGCCGCAGCGCGGCCTACCGGGCACTCGCGGCAGGGCAGTTACCGATCACTCCACTGCGGCTCGGGCGAAAGTTGATCGTGCGGCGCGCGGATCTACTCACCGCCCTCGGCATCGATGAGGAGCCCGGACGCGGCGAGTGGGCGACACACGGCGCCGAGGACGCCACCCGGCGTCCTCGGCGCTAACCGAGCGGCCTCGCGTGGGGTCGCGAGAGCGACGTGGAGGAAAGGTGAACCGACCGTACGTGCAACGTGGCAAGCCCGTCGTGGGCGTGTTCCAGCGTTGTAAGAACGACTGCTCGCCAGCGGGTTGCAAGCGCGGCCACACATGGACCTTTATGGTGGAACTGTCGGACCCCAGCGGGCAGCGGCGGCAGGTGAAGAAGGGCGCATTCGCCACCGGCAAGGACGCGGCCGAAGCCCGAGCTGAAGTGATCCGCAAGCATCGCGAGGGTCTGCTCCCGCAGGACACCGGGATGACGGTAGCAGTGTGGTTGCGGCAGTGGCTCGTCACCCAGGAAGAGGTTCGGGGTCTCCGCGACGGCACCATCGTCGACTACCGCCGCCACATCGAGAGCTACTGGATTCCGAAGATCGGCAACGTCAAGCTTGTTGACTTCCGTCCCCAGCACGTCACCAACGCGCTGCGCGCCATCAAGCAGGAACGCGAGAAACAGATCAGCGAAGCCAAGGAGTTAGGGGCCCGCTACGAGGCCGAGGCCGCAGCAGCCGACGAGGATCGCAAGCGGGCAGGCCGTAAGCGCCCGGTGAAACCGAAGCGGGTCGTGGTGCCCCGCCGTTTCGGTCCTGCTACGGCCCTGCGGGCACACGCCACCCTCCGAGCTGCGCTGAACGCCGCGATCCGGGCGGAGAAGGTGTCCCGCAACGTCGCGGCGCTGGCTGACCGGCCGAGGGAAACGCGGCGGAAGGTGAAGCCTTGGAAACCGGAGCAACTCGGTGCCTGGCTCGACGCCATCGCGGGGGAGCGGTTGTATCCGCTCTACCACCTGGGTGCCTTCGCCGGTCTGCGTCGCGGCGAACTCTGCGGCGTGAGCTGGGACGACATCGACCTCGACGCCGGGCATGTCATCGTCGGGTGGCAGATCACCGGCATCAGCTACCGCAAGGCGAAGGCCGCCGAGAAGCAGGGGCGGACAATGAGCTACCGGGTCCGGCCGAAGACCAGCGACGGGGAGGACCGCACAGTTGATCTCGATGCCGTGACGATCCTGGTGCTGCGGGCGTGGCGACGTCAGCAGGCGAAGGAACGGCTGGCGCTGGGCCGGGCCTACCGGAACCGCGAGAACCTCGTGTTTACCCGCGCTGACGGGACGCCCCTTGACCCGGACCAGGTATACAAGACGTTCAAACGTTTGGTACGCCGACACGGGCTGCCCGAGGTGGCGTTGCATCACCTGCGGCACGGGTCGGCGTCGCTGCAGATCGAGGGTGGTGTCGACATCGCTGTCATCTCCAAGCGCCTCGGCCACAGCAAGATCAGCCTGACCAGCGACACCTACGGGCACCTGATCGGGACCGTGGGCAAGTCGGCAGCCGAAGCGGCGGCAGCGGTAGTTCCCCGGCGGCGGGCAGGGTAGCGGACCAAGATCCCTACCATTTCCCTACCAGCTTGCCCTGCGCAAATGAAGGGCATCGATTAAGTCGCAAGATGATCAAGCGTTGACCAGCCTGAACGGGTGGAGCGGGCGACGGGAATCGAACCCGCACCGTCAGTTTGGAAGACTGAAGCTCTGCCATTGAGCTACGCCCGCGTACGCCCCGGAAACCGGGACGCGCCCGACAGCCTACCCAATGCCAGCGGCGCCCGCGCGACCGTATCCGCGCGCCGCGGCGTCCATGATCCGCGCGCGACGTGGCCGGGCGACGCCGGAGGCCGCAGCATCGCGGAGAGCGTCGCCTTCCCCAGGGTTGGAGGCGGCGTGAAAGTGCGCCGCCTGTGTCCGGTTCGTCCTCGTTCGGCGCGTTGGGGGACGCCCCGGCATCCCGTTGTCGGGCCGACGGCATAGACTGCTGGTCGCCACGGGGTGTGGCGCAGCTTGGTAGCGCACTCGCTTTGGGAGCGAGGGGCCGTGGGTTCAAATCCCGCCACCCCGACTGCCGCACGCAATGGACCGCGGCACCCGGATGGCTGGCACGCGGGGCGGCTCCGCGGCTGGTCCCGGGCGCTGCCGGCCCATCGTGCCGGCTCACCTACACTCGATGGGCCGAAAGTGCGCCCGAACTCAACCGAGATCCGTCAAGGAGTACGCCTGTGAAGAGCACCGTCGAGACTCTGAGCCCGACGCGCGTGCGGCTCGCCATCGAGGTGCCGTTCGTCGAGCTCGAGCCGAGCCTCATGAAGGCGTACCGGGAGATCGGCCAGCAGATCCAGATCCCCGGCTTCCGTAAGGGCAAGGTGCCGCCGGCGATCATCGATCAGCGGGTGGGCCGGGGCACCGTGCTCAACGAGGCGGTGCAGGAGGCCATCCCGCAGAACATCCTCTCCGCCGTGCGGGAGCACGACCTGAAGACGCTGGGTCGCCCCGAGGTCGAGATCACCGAGTTCAACGACGGCGACTCGCTCAACTTCACCGCCGAGGTCGACGTCCGGCCGGAGATCACCGTGCCCGACCTGGCCGCTGTCGAGGTGACGGTCGACGAGCTCCAGGTGGACGACAGCGAGATCGACGAGCAGGTGAGCAGCCTGCGTGAGCGCTTCGCCACCCTCAAGACCGTGGAGCGGCCGGCCGCCGAGGGCGACTACGTCCAGATCGACCTGCGGGCGACCGTCGACGGCGAGGAGGTGCCGGGCGGCTCGGCCAGCAACATCTCCCACGAGGTGGGCAGCAAGCAGCTCCTGCCGGGCCTGGACGAGGCGGTCGTGGGTCTGGCCGCGGGCGACGACACCACCTTCACCACCCAGCTCGTCGGTGGGGACTTCGCCGGCCGGGACGCCGACGTGTCGGTGACCGTGCGCACCGTGAAGGAGAAGGAGCTGCCCGCGCTCGACGACGAGTTCGCCCAGCTGGCCAGCGAGTTCGACACCATCGAGGAGCTGCGGGCCGACCTGCGGGAGCGGGTCACCCGGGGCAAGCGGGTCGAGCAGATCTACGCCGCCCGGGACAAGGCCCTCGACCAGCTCGTCGCGGCGGCCGAGGTGCCGGCGCCGGAGGGCGTGATCCGCGACGAGGTCGAGAGCCGCAAGCAGGCGATGGTCGACCAGCTGGAGCGCATCGGCGCCTCCCTGGAGGACTATCTCGCCGCCGAGGAGAAGACCGAGGAGCAGATCGACGCCGAGCTGGCCGAGGCCGCCACCCAGGGCGTCAAGGTCCAGCTGCTGCTCGACACGCTCGCCGACGCCGAGGACGTGCAGGTCTCCGACGACGAGTTCGGTCACGAGATCGTCCACCGCGCCCAGCGTGCCGGCATGGCCCCCCAGCAGTACTACGACCAGCTCGTCCGGTCCGGCACCGCCGGCGCCGTCTTCGGCGACGTCCGCAGGGGCAAGGCGTTGACCGCGGTGATGGAGCGCATCACGATCAAGGACGCGGCCGGCAACGAGATCACCATGGACGCGCTGCGTGAGGCGAGCGAGCAGGAGCACTCGCACGAGCACTGATCGCCGGGTGGGGCCACCGTCCGCCGGTCGCGGTGGGTGGTGGCCCGATCCCTTTTCGGGTACGCCTCGGGGGTGCTGCGCTGAGAGCGAACAGTGCCCGGACCGGGACTCTGCCGACCGGCCCACCGGTTAGTGTCGGACACGACGGTACGGAAAGCGAAGGGCTGCCATGACCGACATGCACATCCCAGCGAAGCCACTCCGGGCGATCGACGCCCGCGGCGGTGACACCATTGGCAACCTCGACGACTCGGTCTACAACCGGTTGCTCAAGGAACGGATCATCTTCCTGGGCAGCGAGGTGACCGACCAGGTCGCCAACCGCATCTGCGCGCAGCTGCTGCTGCTCGCCGCGGAGGATCCGGACCGCGACATCAACCTCTGGATCAACTCGCCCGGTGGCTCGGTCTACTCCGGCATGGCGATCTACGACACCATGCAGTTCATCGACAACGACGTGTCGACCGTGGCGATGGGGATGGCCGCGTCAATGGGTCAGCTGCTGCTCTGCGCGGGCACCAAGGGCAAGCGTTACGCCCTCCCGCACGCCCGGATCATGATGCACCAGCCGTCCGGCGGCATGGGCGGCACCGCCGCCGACATCGCGATCCAGGCCGAGCAGATGCTGTACACCAAGCGGATGTTCCAGGAGCGGGTCGCCCATCACACCGGCCAGCCGCCGGCGCAGATCGAGGCGGACTCGGACCGGGACCGCTGGTTCACCGCGCAGGAGGCCGTGGACTACGGCTTCATCGACAAGGTGATCACCGGGGCCACCCAGGTTCCCGAGGGCGCCGGGACCCTGAGCTGATCGAGGAGCAGACGATGACCGACCTGAGCCTGCCGCCACAGTTCGCGGCCGTGCACAACCGCTATGTCCTGCCGTCGTTCGTCGAGCGCACGTCGTACGGGGTCAAGGAGTCCAACCCGTACAACAAGCTCTTCGAGGACCGGATCATCTTCCTCGGCGTCCAGGTGGACGACGCGTCGGCCAACGACGTGATGGCGCAGTTGCTCACCCTGGAGGGGACCGACCCCGACCGGGACATCATCATGTACATCAACTCTCCCGGCGGCTCGTTCACCGCCATGACGGCGATCTACGACACCATGCAGTACGTCCGGCCGGACATCTCGACGGTCTGCCTCGGCCAGGCCGCGTCCGCTGCCGCGGTGCTGCTGTCGGCGGGCACCCCGGGTAAGCGGATGGCGCTGCCGAACTCGCGGATCATCATCCACCAGCCGGCCACCGAGGGTGGCTACGGGCAGGGCTCGGACATCGAGATCCAGGCCCGGGAGATCCTGCGGATGCGTACGCAGCTGGAGGAGATGCTCTCCCGGCACTGCGACCGGCCGGTCGACCTGGTCCGCAAGGACATCGACCGGGACAAGATCATGACGGCCGAGGAGGCCCGCGAGTACGGGCTGGTCGACACGATCCTCACGAGCCGCAAGAAGGGCCTGTTGGCCGCGAACGCCGCCAGCTGACCAGTTTGGGACAGGGGTCGGCCGGGCCCGTCGCCGGCCGACCCCTGACACACCCGTTTTGGGGGTCGGAGAAACCTCCAACAGGGGGTAACGTCGGGTCCGTACCGCTTCGCCGGGTGACCGACGCGGTGGCAGAAGACGGGCGGAGCGTCAGCATCCGCAGGTCGTGGCCGGGGCTCCGGCCGATGAGTGCAGGGAGAACGTAGGTGGCACGGATCGGTGACGGCGGCGACCTACTCAAATGCTCCTTCTGCGGTAAGTCGCAGAAGCAGGTCAAGAAGCTCATCGCGGGCCCAGGGGTCTACATCTGCGACGAGTGCATCGATCTCTGTAACGAGATCATCGAAGAGGAGTTGGCCGAGTCCGGCGAGGTGAAGTGGGAAGAGCTTCCCAAGCCGATGGAGATCTGCCAGTTCCTCGACAACTACGTCGTGGGGCAGGAGCAGGCCAAGAAGGCACTCGCCGTCGCGGTCTACAACCACTACAAGCGGATCCAGGCCGAGGCGGCCGGGGCTCCGGGCGCCGGCAACGACGGCGTCGAGCTGGCCAAGTCGAACATCCTGCTGCTCGGGCCGACCGGGTGTGGCAAGACCCACCTGGCGCAGACCCTGGCGCGGATGTTGAACGTGCCGTTCGCCATCGCCGACGCCACCGCGCTGACCGAGGCCGGCTACGTCGGCGAGGACGTGGAGAACATCCTCCTCAAGCTGATCCAGGCCGCCGACTACGACATCAAGCGGGCCGAGACCGGCATCATCTACATCGACGAGGTCGACAAGATCGCCCGGAAGTCGGAGAATCCGTCGATCACCCGGGACGTCTCCGGTGAGGGCGTCCAGCAGGCGTTGCTGAAGATGCTCGAAGGCACCGTGGCGAACGTGCCGCCGCAGGGCGGTCGCAAACACCCGCACCAGGAGTTCATCCAGATCGACACCACAAACGTGCTGTTCATCTGTGGTGGTGCCTTCGCCGGGCTGGATCAGATCATCGAGGCGCGGACGGGGCACGGCGGCACCGGCTTCGGCGCCCGGCTCCGTGCGGTCTCCGACCGGTCCACCGACGACATCTTCGGTCAGGTGATGCCGGAGGACATGCTCAAGTTCGGCCTGATCCCGGAGTTCATCGGCCGCCTCCCGGTGATCACCAGCGTGCGCAGCCTCGACCGCACCGCGCTGGTGCGGATCCTCACCGAGCCGCGCAACGCCCTGGTCCGGCAGTACCAACGGCTGTTCGAGCTGGACGGCGTCGAGCTGGAGTTCGAGCACCCGGCGCTGGAGGCGATCGCCGACCAGGCCATGCTTCGCGGCACCGGTGCCCGCGGCCTGCGCGCCATCCTGGAGGAGGTCCTGCTCTCCGTGATGTACGAGGTGCCGAGCAACCCTGACGCCGCTCGGGTGCTGATCAGCCGCGAGGCGGTGTTGGAGAACGTGAATCCGACAATCGTCCCGCGGGAGTTCACCGGCCGTCGGGCCCGGCGCGAGCGCGAGGAGAAGTCCGCCTGAGCCGCTGCCGCGCGCTGCGCCGGTCAGCCGTCCGCCCGTACGCTGGCAGTCATGCGCGTCGCCGTCTGCCAGCTGAACTCCCGGGATGACCGCAAGGCGAACCTGGCTGCCGCGGATGCCCTGATCGACCGCGCGGCCGACGCCGGCGCGGACCTGGTGCTCCTTCCGGAGTACGTCGACTACCTGGGGCCCGGTGCCGGGATGCCGGCACCCGAGCCGGCCGACGGCGAGGTCGGGCGGTTCTTTGCCGCCGCCGCTCGTCGGCGTGCCGTCTGGGTGATCGTCGGCTCCTTCCACGAGGCCGGCCCCGACCCGGACCGCACCTGGAACACCATGCTGGTCTTCGACCGGTCCGGGACGCTCGCCGCCAGCTATCGCAAGATCCATCTGTACGACGTGGAGATTCCGGGCCGGGTCTCGTATCGGGAATCGGCGACCGTGGCGCCCGGCGACCAGCCGGTGGTGGTCGACGTGGAGGGCCTTCGCGTCGGCCTGTCCATCTGCTACGACCTCCGTTTCCCCGAGCTGTACCGGCGGCTTGCCACCGCCGGCGGTGCACAGCTACTGGTGGTGCCGGCGGCCTTCATGCTGCATACCGGGCGGGATCACTGGGAGGTGCTTCTGCGCGCCCGCGCGATCGAGAACCAGTGCTTCGTGGCGGCGGCCGGGCAGACCGGTGACCACGAGCCGGCCCGGACCTGTTACGGGCGGAGCATGGTGGTCGACCCGTGGGGGACGGTGCTGTCCCAGGTGCCCGACGGCGTCGGGTTCGCGGTGACCGATGTCGACCTGGCCCGTCTGGAGCGCGTCCGCGCCGAGCTGCCGAGCCTGGCCAACCGCCGGCTCTGACCCTGCTATCCCTGGAGCAGCACGCCGACCAGCGCGAAGCCGGCGATGGCAGCGGCGGTGATCAGGAGCGCCGTGCTCATCCGCGACGGGCCGCGACGAGCCAGCCGCCCGATGGAGGCCAGGACGGCGAACAGCACGAAGGCTCCGATGATCAACTGCCAGAACGGTAACAGGAGGCCGAGCAGCGCGTCCTCGGCGAGGACCGGGCTGGCGGGCCGGGACACGTCATCCATGCCAGACACTCTGGCACGCCGGTGCCGCTCGCGGTCGGCCGCGCGGTGATGCCCGGCAGGCAGTGCACGACCTCCCGTGGCTGCCGGCGGTTCCGCCGGTGCGCCGATGCCCGGATGGCAGGGCAACGTTGGCCGCACGTGCGGCGCGGGCGGCCTCGCCACCGTCGGACATCGACGAGCGATGATTTGCCTTATCCGGGGCGTCCGCGTAACTTTCTCTCTGCACGCGGGAGGCCGGGGCAAACCGGCCGACAACGGGCGCCAGGATCGCGAAGACGACGTCGACGTGAGACTGAGACCGGGCGGTGCGAGACACTCCACGAGATGGAGTTGCGATCGCGAAGCCGGCCGGGTAAGGTGCTGAGGCTGGCAGGGTCCGGGCGGGTCGCCATGATTGGTGATCAGCTGGTCTGCCGTTCTCCACGACAGAAGCGACCGCCGACAGGCGTGCGTCATCGTGGGCCCCGAATGAGCTACGAATAGGCCTGGCGAGTCAGGTTGACCTCGGAGAGCGATTCGGATAGTTTGGAGCGGTTGCCCCAGACGCGGTTTCAGCAACTGAGACCGTGGTG